>CAMTBF010000114.1 GCA_947068385.1 uncultured Lachnospiraceae bacterium | reverse complement strand
CCGATCATATGGTCGGCCACCAGGGCGCAGCCGCTGTTCATGGCCTCATTGGCCACTGCCCCCCAGCCCTCCTGCCTGTCGCTGGTGAAGAGGAAGATGTCCGCCTGCTCCATATATCGGCGCACCGCCTCCGGGGACTGATACCCCGGAAAGGAGACTTGATCCCCCAGCCCGTATTCCTTCGCCAGCCCCTCTGCCATGGGCCGCAGCTCTCCGTCCCCGATGATGTCCATGTGGAAGCGAAGCCCCCTCTCCCGCAGGGCCCTGGCCGTCTCCACCGCCAGCTCCGGATGCTTCCAGTCGATCATCCGGGCCGCCCAGAGCAGGTAGGGAACCTTCTCCTCCCCGTATCCTTTCCCGCCGAACAGCGCATCCAGGTCGTACCGCCTGGTCTCCGGAAAGTACCCCCAGCAGTACATCTTGCCGGGATAGGCCCGGATGATGTGGAAGTCGGAAGCCACATAGGCCCCGGCGCACAGCAGCCACACAGGGGCCTTCCGGTACCTGGTATGGTCATGGTACTTTTTCAGCAGCCCTCTGGGGGAGACGGCCTTCCACTGCCCCGTCTTGTACAGGCGCTCGCTGATGCGCACCACCGGCTTCCCGGCCCGGAGCCTTTGTTCTATATAGCTTTCGTCGTCCGTCCCCCCGAACAGCGCCACATCGCAGTCCAGCACCAGCCGCCTGCAGGCCTCCGGCTCCTCGTACCAGCAGCGCACATAGTCCGGCCTCCGGGAGGCGTGCCATCCCATCTGCACCCGCTCCCGGTCCATCCTTTCCGTCTGCACGAAGGTGAAGTCCCCCTCCAGGAGACGGTACATGCAGTCGCAGAAGGGAATCTGATGGTGGTTGATGTAATTGGATACAAAGGCTATTTTACAGGATTTCTTCATATATTTCCACCAGTTTTTGATAATTTCGATCCCTGTCGTGGGTTTTCAGCGCATGATTCCTGGCATTGCGACAGTATTCGTCCCTTTTTGCAAGATCACGCCACATTTCAAGCACCGCCTCCGCCAGCCGCCCGGACACCGCCCCCAGCTCCCCGGCCCCTTCCGTCCCCGGGCCCCCGGATGCGCCGCCGTGGTCAGACCCCCTGTACAGGATGCCGTCCACCCCTCCCGTAAATATGCTGGAGACGCCGCCCACGTCCGCGCTGACGCAGGGCATCCCCAAAAGCATGGCCTCCCCCAGGGAATTGGGGGAATTCTCCACGGAGGAGCAGCAGACGAACAGGCTGCTCTTCAAGTATCTGTCCCGCATCTGCCCCGCGTCCAGCCTCCCCAGGAAGCACACCCGCCCCTCCAGCCCCAGGCCTGTCAGCATTTCGCGCAGAAATTTCCCGTAGCCCGATATCTTCAGCTTCTCCTTCCATGTGCCGTATGCCACCAGGCTGTTTCCCGCCACATACAGCTTCGCCTCCGGGTATTCCGCCAATATGATCCGCAATGCCCGCAGCATATAGTGCAGCCCCTTCAGGGGATAGTCCCCCTGGCTGAGGAAGATGGAATGGGGCTCGCAGGCCCCCGGATCCCACACCGGCCCGTAGAATTCCGGCCGCAGGCTCTCGTTCATCTCAAAATACCGGGCCCTCGGATTCCAGTCCTTGGCATACATCCTGTCCCAGCGGGTGCGCCCGGTGACGTTCCCCGCCACGCCCACGGCCTCCCGCTCCATGGCCCCCCGCAGGGCGAACTTCTCCCGCTGCCGCCTCAGGCCGTCCCTTTTCAGCACGTCCCGCAGGGTCGCCCGGCGGATCGCCCGCTCCGGCAGATCCGCGTAGTAATGCTCCGCAATCGGCGTGCAGAGCCCCTGCAGGCCCAGCAGCAGCCTGTCCTTCCTGGGGAAGGCCCTGCACATGGCCAGGGTGTGGGGAAATTCCGTGCCGAAGCAGTGCACGATGTCCGGCTCTGCTATAGAGACGATTTTTTCCAGCACATGTTCCAGCCTCCCGTCATATTTTTCCGCGTGCCCCACGTCCTCCGGGAAGCCGTAATAGGAAAAGGAGGCCCGCTCCCCGGCCCCGCCGGTTTCCACGTCCACCGTCCCGGCGCGGAATTCCTGTCCCGGCGCGATCATATGCCCGGGCAGCGGGAACGCCACGGACAGCCGGATGCCGCTCTCATGGCAGCCCGCCAGCACGGCCCCGGCCATCCCGCTGACCCAGCCCTCCTTCACGGAGGCCTCCATCCCCAGCTCCCGCGCCGCCCCAGGCAGCGCCATGTTACATAACCACAATACTTTCATGTCCACTCCCCATCCCGGCCTGTCGCCTCCGGAAGCCCGAAGCCTCCGGAATCCTCCCCGGCCCCTGTCAGTCGAAGATCCAGTTCCGATACGGCAGCAGCCTGACGTCAATGGCATACATCCCCTTCAGCAGCAGCAGGAAATAGCAGCCGAAGGCCGCCACTACCCCCGCCCGGCACAGCCACCGCAGCTTCCCCGGCTTCATCCCCGCCAGCACCCCCGGCACCAGGAACACCTGGGATACGATCAGATAATACCCCACCCTGGACACCTCCGGGATGAAGGAGCCGCAGCAGTACACCGCCAGCCCCATGAGGTTCAGGAAAAAGTAAAATCTGTTTACCATATCCTCCCTCAGCCCCTGCCTCCAGCAGGCCAGGCACAGCAGCACCACGCAGCCGCATTTCAGGATGTTGGCGTAGGAGAGTTGCCCGTTGTCAAAGGCGGAGTCCCGGTAAAAGGGATAGAAGAAGAAGATGGCCTCCCGGTACAGCTCCTGTCCGAATATCAGGGTGCACAGGAACGCGCCCCCCGCCGCATAGTGCCATTTCCGCAGGCGCGCCGCCGCCAGGAACCGGGCTGTCAGGTACGCCGGGATCACCAGCAGCACCGACTTGTGGAACATGGCCCCCGCCAGTATGGTCAGGATGAATTTCCCGTATTCGCCCCGGAGCACATATTTCATGGAGAACAGCGCGATCGCCAGCGCCAGGTAGTACCTGACGGAATTCAGGCTGTTGAAATAATAGCCCCCTGTCATCAGCAGGTACAGGGAGAAGGCAAAGCGCCTCCCCTGGTCGTGCAGGGCCTTCACGAAGAACCATACGGTTATGACAGAGAAGAACGCGAACACCGGCAGGTATGCATCGTAGCCGAACAGCCCCTGTATCCATTTCACGATCATGTTGAAGCCGAACTCCGAGGACACATGGCGCTGCTGGGCAATCAGCTTGAAATTGTCCCTGTACACCCAGTAGTCGTTGCCCACCGCGATCCGACAGGCCGACACCCCCGTCAGCAGGCAGTAGACCGCCGCCACCGCGATCCGGTTCCTGACCAGCCGCCTCTCCCCCGGCCCGTTCCCGCTGCCGTCCTGCCAGCTTAAGTACCTCCGGCCTCCCCTGATGCGGTCCGGCACATAATCCTCATTGTCCACGCACAGCCCCAGGGCCACCGTGGCCACAGTCAGCGATATATAGACCAGCGCGCTCCACTCCATCGTCCCTCTCACCTCCTTGTCAGGCCTCCAGCGCCTTGTCCTGGCGCGGGCGTCAGGCACCGGCTGCGCGGGCATCCATGCATCGGTGCGCTAAGCCTTCTCCCCCCGGCGCATCCATCGGTACGCCTGCCCAAGGGGCACCTCCGCGCACAGCTTCCCCCGGTGGGCCAGCAGGAACCGCAGCGCCATGGCCCATGCCAGCCTCCCGTACAGATGGCGGTACAGCACCCCCTTGTCCCGGAAGAATTTCTCGTCATAGCCCGTAAACCATGTGGATTCCCCCGCCGTCTCCCGGCCGATGGTCACGGGGGCGGCGTACACCCGGTAGCCCTTCCCCATGAACTCCTTCAGGAACAGGCTGTCCTCGCCGCTTCCGTACCTGGCCCCGCCCCCGAACAGCAGGGAGAAGGTCACGTTGGAGGAGAGCAGGCTCTCCCTGCGGACGGCGAAGCTCACCGCCCCGTACCTGCCGCAGTTGTACCAGCGCACCCGTCTGCGCTCCGTGATATGGTACGTCCTGCGGGCCTCCTCCACCGTGATGTTGAAGAGGATCATGTCCGCATCGCTGTTGCGCTCAAATTCCGCTGCTATCTTCTCCGCATACCCGGGCTCATACACGATGTCCCCGTCCGAGAACAGGCAGATGTCCCCCTCCGCCCGGAGGATGGCCTCGTTGCGGCTCCTGCCCACCCCCCTGTCCGGAAAGGAGTAGAAGCCGATCTCATGCCCCTTATATGCTATCTTCCGGTAATCCAGCCGATGGCACTGATTGATGACCACCGCGTCCGATTCCAGCCCCATCCGCTCTATCAGCGCCTCCGGCTCCTCGTCCATCACCGACGCCAGCACCTGAACCCTCATATCCGCTCGCTCCCCGTTCCCGCTCTTCCTCCGCGGAGTCCTGCCCCTGCCAGATAGTACCTGCGGATCAACCTCTCGTCCGCGTCCCACAGGATCGCCGCCGTCACCGGGCAGTCCTGCTGTCCCAGGTACTCCAATGTCCGCTCCAGCGCCCTGCCCGCGTGGCTCCCGGCCCTCACCGCCAGCAGGATGCCCGCCGCCCTGCGAAGCCGTCCCGTCGCCTCCGGCTCCCCGATCGGCCAGGGCACCGCGGACCAGCCCTCCCCGATCAGGCCCGGGCAGGCCTCCTTCAGGCGCTCCAGCACCTCCTCCGCATCCAGGCCCTCCTGAACCGGGCAGACGACCACGTCTTCAAGCGGTTCCTCCCCTGCGGGCCCCTTCCGCGGGAAGAAATACCTGACGTTCTCCGCCAGCTCCCTGCTCTCTATGGTCCCCACCGCCTTCACGCCGTAGCGCTTCCAGACGGAGCCCGGCAGCCAGATGCTGTCCTCCCCCGTCTCCTTCAAAAGCAGCGCCGCCACCGCGAAGAAGCAGGACAGCACCGCGCCCAGCAGGAAGGCCCTGCCCGTCCGGACATCCGGCACCACCTCCTGCGCCGCCTGGCAGGGGTCTATGACCGTGATGGAGTCCACCTCGCTCAGCAGCCCCGCCAGCTCCCGGGCCATGGCCTCCTCCACGGCCCGGGCGATCGCCAGGCTCTTCTCCGGGCTGTCCGCCGTGACCACGGTGGAGGGGATCCGGATGTCCGAGAGCACCTGGGCCTGGATGGCCCCCGCCAGCTCCCCGTCCTCCATCCCCTCCATGCCGGCCCGGGCCAGATGGCCCTGCACCGCGTCCAGGAACATCTCCGACTGCAGATAGGTGTTCCAGCTCATGTCGTTCACATAGACGTTCATCATGTCCTCCACATTGTCCACCGCGTATTCCACCCGGTAGACGGAGGTGGCGGCGTAGAGCCTCTCCCCGCGCAGGAGCACGTTCTTCCCGTAATGCACGCCCCCCAACGCCAAGGCGCCAAGGAGCGTCACCGCCCCGATCAGGGGGAGCCTGTACAGCATGCGCAGCGCCGTCAGGCGCAGGTCGAAGGGTTCCTTTCCGTAATAGCCTTTCCACATATCATTCCTCTTCCTTTTCGTCCTGTCCCTCCTGCCGCTTCCTGCGCTCCTCCCGCAGGGCCGTGATCTGCTCTGTCTCCACGCCCTCGGTGCTGTCCGGCCAGAACAGGATCTTCAGCGTCAGCAGCATCAGCTTCACGTCCAGCATCACGGAGTAGTTCTCGATATAAGTCAGGTCCAGCTTCAGCTTGTCATAGGGGGAGGTATTGTATTTCCCGTACACCTGGGCGAAGCCCGCCAGCCCCGCCTTCACCTTCATCCGGTAGGCGAACTCCGGCATCACCTCCAGGTACTGGGCGATGATCTCCGGCCGCTCCGGCCTGGGGCCGATGAAGGACATGTCCCCCTTTAGGATGTTCACGAGCTGGGGCAGCTCGTCCAGCCTGCACTTGCGGATGAACTTCCCCACGGGGGTGATGCGGTCGTCGTTCTTCTGGGCCAGCCGGGCCACGCCGTCTTTCTCCGCGTCCGTGCGCATGCTCCGGAACTTCATGATGTAGAATTCCCTCTGGTCCTGGGTGCAGCGCACCTGCTTGTACAGGATGGGGCCGTGGTCATAGAGCTTGATGGCCAGGGCCGTGAGGAGCATGAAGGGGGAGGCCAGCACCAGCAGGACCAACGCCCCGAGCACATCGATGCACCGTTTGATGATCCGCTGCTCCACGGTAAGGCTGTACTCCCGGGTCAGCAGCATGGGGCTGTCGAACACATGCAGCTCCTCCGCCCCCATCAGGATCACGTCCGTTATCTTGGGCAGCAGGTAGAAGCGGATGGAATGCCCGTAGCAGAACTTGATCAGGGGGGTCCTGTCCACTACGGAGATGTCCCCCAGCACGACGGCGTTGCACTCCCCCTTCTCGTAGGCCTCCAGGATCTTCCCGCAGATGGCGCCATAGCCCTCCGACACATGGATGGTCCTGGTGATGATATATTTGTCCCTGCGGCTCTCGAACTTGGCCCGGATGCCCTCTATGGGCCTGTCCCCGTGGACCAGCAGGAGCTTCCTGGGCGGAAAGATGGCCCGGTAGACCCGGTTGGCCACATTGATGTAGATGATCACCACCATGGTCTGCTCTATCATCATCAGGATGAACACGTCCGGCACGAAGGGCTGGGCCGCCATCACGGAGAGCTCCGCGTATATGAAGATATTGGCCATCAAAGTGGCGAAGACCTGGGAGAAGATCAGCTCCACGTTCTTCAGATAGCCCAGCCGGATGCCGCCGTACATGGAGGACAGCAGGATCAGCACGAAGGCGTAGATCCCCACCTCCAGCACATGGCCCTTGCCCTGGAAGTACCGCAGCGCCTCCACCACGCTCCAGCGGAACTGCATCTGCCACCAATAGGCGAACAGCGCGATCTCCAGCCCCAGGCATACCGCGGTCAGCCCCAGGTTGATCAGCCTCTTGAATGTCTCCAGTTGTCTCAGCTTCTTTTCATTGGTACCAAGATTCACGATAAAATCCTCCCACACCGCTAAATCCTTCTCTTCACGGCCCTGACGGCCCAGAAGACAAAATGCCAGGCGCTCCGGGGCAGGCTCAGGCCCTCGCAGTCCCGGTAGAGATGCCAGATGCGCCGCAGGGCCTCCAGCTTGTTGGAGGAGAGCGTGCTGCCGTCACGCCTGTACCGCACCAGGTTCTCGTCCAGCCCATAGGCAGTATAGCCGCTGCGCAGCACCCGGAACCAGAGCGCGGTGTCCTCGCTTTTGACCACGGGCATCTCCAGCCGGCTCCTTTCGATCTTCGCGGTGTCGAACATGACCGTGCTGGTGAAGATCGTGGTGTTGCTCAGGGCCTGGCGGTAGCGCAGGGCCTCCGGCACATGCACCACCTTCCCGGTGCCCCTGCCCTGCCCGTCCGCGAACTCATAGCCGGTGAAGGCGAAGGCGGCGTCCCTCTCCCCCAGGAACCGCAGCTCCTTCTCCAGCTTCTCCGGCACCCACAGGTCGTCCGCGTCCAGATAGGCGATGTACCTCCCCCGGGCCTCGGCGAGCCCCCGGTTCCTGGCCCTGGCCGCGCCCATGTTGGAGGGCTGGCGTATCAGCCGTATCCGGGGGTCCTCCGTCTCCTCCATGCAGCGGCGGATCGCCGCCAGGCTTCCGTCGGCGCTGCCGTCCTCCACCAGCAGCAGCTCCCACTCCCCGTAGGTCTGCGCCCGGACGCAGGCGATGGTCTCCGCCAGATGCCTCTCCGCGTTATAGACAGGTACGATGATGCTGATCAGCTCATCCATAGCTTTCCTCTTTTCTTCCCGTATATCCCATGTCCCGGCTCAGAACAGGGCGAAGACGATGTAGTCGTCCATCCTCCCGGCCCGGATCCCCAGGGCCGCCTCCATGCGCTCCGCGATCTCCCCGGGCACTCCTGCCGGCAGCAGGATGCAGTTCACGCCCAGCTCCACCGCGTCCCGGGCCCTCTCCTCCACGGTGTCCAGCATCTCCTCCCTGTCGTCCTCCGGCATCCAGACCCCCGCCGACTGCTCCGCCCAGCCCATCCACCGGTATAGGTCGGCGGTCTTCCTGTCATAGGTGTCATAGGCATATCCGTTCAGGGAGATGTCCCACATGTTCCTGCCATAGGCCAGCCGCAGCCTCCCGTCCGCCTCCCTGGCGTATTCCAGGACCGCCTGGGGGGCCAGGAGGCAGATGTCCTCCCCGGGATAGCGCTCCGCCAGCATCCCCGCCACCGCGTAGGCCTCTTCCCTCTCCGCCTTCCTCCCGGCCCTGGCTTCAGCGTCCCCTCCCAGGCTCCCGCACAGCCCCAGGGCCAGGAGCAGCAGCAGCGCCACGGGCAGGCCCCTGCGCCAGCCGCCCTCCTTCCACTGTCCCGCCAGGAACAGCGCGGCGCCGTATGCCGTCACCGCCGTCAGGGGCACCATGCTCCATATCCACTCATAATCGTAGAATTTTGTCTGGTACAGCATCAACAGGGCCGCCGTCACAGGCAGGGCGCAGCAGAGCGCCGCAGCGGAGGTATAGAGCAGAAGGGCCTTCTGCCCCTTCCCCCTTCCGGTGAACCACAGGTACGCCAAAGCGGCGAGGAGCAATGCCGCCATTTTCCCGCTGCCCTTGTAGGCCGCCCAGCCGGAGGCCGCGTTCCGAAGGAGCTCCGTCATCTCCCATCCCCCTTCCTTTCCTCTGCCGCCCGCCTGCCCGGGGCCCTCCCGGAGAGCTTCCGGCACAAGAACCCTGCCGCGGCCAGCCCCACTGCCATTGCCAGGCAGGCGCCGCAGCCGTAGAACGTCCAGACCATGCAGGCCTCCGCCAGCACGCACAGGCCCACCCCCAGCCATTTGCGCCGCAGGCACAGGGACGCCGTCCAGGGCAGGAGCACGCCTCCCCTTATGGACACGCCCCGCCAGCCGCTGCACAGCAGGCCGAAGCCCTCCATGCCGTAGGCATAGGCTCCCGCCCACATCAGCGCCGCTGCCAGGAGCAGGAACAGGGCCCGCATCCTCCCCTCCTGGGGGAAAAGCGTCCGGCCCAGCACGGAAAAGGCCCCATAGCTGCCCAGCAGCACCGCCATGGGGACGATCCGCTGGACCATCAGCACGGGCGCCAGGCCCGTCCATCTGCACAGGCTCCCGTACAGCGTGGGCAGGCACAGTATCTTCAGCCGCAGCGGCATCCCTTCCGTATAGGGCGTCCCCGTCATGGGATTGACCCGGTAGATGCCGTCGGCGGCCAGGAAGCTCCCCACCGTCTCCACCATCATGTCGCCCTTTCTATAGATAGCATTCCCCATACCGATGAAAATAAGCTGAGAAATCAC
>CAMTBF010000113.1 GCA_947068385.1 uncultured Lachnospiraceae bacterium | reverse complement strand
ATCGACGGGATGGCGGTGACAGGGAATACGGTGATGCTCCATCTGCTCACCGGCACCTCCACGGAGCCCCTGTCCCACGCGCCCTTTGCGGCCGGGCGGCTGTTCGGGGAGACGGTGACGGCGGAAGGCCTGGGGCTTGCCGCCCTGTGCCCGGAGACCAATGTCTATCTGGCTCCCTGTGCGGCCGCGTTCGTGGGCGCGGATCTCATCACGGCGGTTCTGGCGGGGGCCCTGTGCGATACGCCGGGCACGCGGCTGCTGGCGGACATCGGCACCAACGGCGAGATGGCCCTGTGGCATGAAGGGTCGCTGTATTGCTGTTCCACCGCTGCCGGCCCTGCCTTTGAGGGCGCGGGAATCTCCATGGGAATGGGAGGGAGCGCAGGCGCGGTAGACAGGGTGGCCGTCGCGGACGGGAGGCTGAGCGCCCATGTGATCGGAGAGGGCACCGCCCTGGGGATCTGCGGAAGCGGCGTGGTGGACGCGGTGGCATGCCTGCTGGAGACAGGCCGGATGGACGATACGGGATATCTGGAAGAGGAGAGCGCAGTGGTCTGCGGACAGGTGGCCTTCACACAGAATGACGTAAGGATGGTACAGCTCGCCAAAAGCGCCATCCATGCCGGCATCAGGACCTTGCTGCACACGGCGGGGCTGGACTGCGCCCGGGTGGAGGCGCTGCTGATTGCGGGAGGCTTCGGCAGCTACCTGGACGTGGGGAACGCGGCGAAGATCGGCCTGTTCCCGGAGGAGCTGCTGCCCTGCATCCGGGTGGTGGGCAATGCCGCCCTGAGCGGGGCATCCATGCTGCTGTTGAATACGGATTACAGGACTGTCTGCGAAGGCTATGCGAAAGGCGCAAAGCTTGTGGAGCTGTCCTCCAACCCGTATTTCGCGGACGAATATATGGAGAGGATGCTGTTCTGAGAGAGATGCACGAAATAGAGAAGGAGGATTGACAAGATGTTATATCCGAGAAAAGAGGAAAAGACGCTGGACAGGGAGCTGTTCCGAAATCCCTCCAGCGAGTACCGGGGCACCCCGTTCTGGGCCTGGAACTGCAAGGTGACCCAGCGGCAGATCGAGGAGCAGACCGAAGACCTGCGCCAGATGGGCATGGGCGGTGCCCATATCCACAGCCGCACGGGCATGAACATTCCGTTCATGAGCGAGGAATTCCTGGATCTGGTCTCCTTTGCCCATGACCGGTTCGCGGAAAAGGGCATGCTGACCTGGCTGTATGACGAGGACCGCTGGCCCTCCGGCTTTGGCGGCGGCCTTGTGACCTGCCATGAGGAGTACAGGCAGCGCTGCCTGGTATTCTCCCCGGAGCCCATCGAAGAGGGCTTTCCGAAGGACAGAGGGGAATCCATCTCCTCCGCCAGGGCCATCCGCAACGATAACAGGAAGTTCCTGATGCGCTACGGGGTGCGGCTGAACGAGCAGGGGAACATGACGGATTACCGTTCTATTTCTGACGGCGAAGAGGTTCCGGCGGGCTATGCGCCCTGGTACGCCTACCTGGAGGTGTCCGGCGACAGCGCATGGTTCAACAATCAGGCATATGTGAATACGCTGGATTCCAGGGCCATGGCTTTCTTCCTGGACACTGTCCACGAGAAATATGCCGGGAAGCTGGGGGATTCTTTCGGGAAGGACATTCCCTCCATCTTCACGGACGAGCCACAGTTCGTCCACAAGAGCCGCCTGGGCAGGGCGGAGGACAGATCGGCCCAGTTCATCCCCTACACGGATGACTTCGAGGACAGCTACCGGGCCGCTTACGGGGAGTCCTTCCTGGAGCATCTGCCGGAGGTGTTCTGGGAGATGGAGGGGAAGCCCGTCTCCGTCACCAGGTATCATTACCATGACCACATCGCGGAGCGCTTCTCCCGGGCCTTTGCGGATCAGATCGGGGACTGGTGCCAGGCCCACGGCTTTGCCCTCACCGGCCATATGATGGAGGAGCCCACCCTGCGCAGCCAGACCGCGGCCCTGGGGGAGGCCATGCGCTCCTACCGAAGCTTCCAGCTGCCCGGCATCGACATGCTCTGCGACAGCAGGGAGCTGACCACGGCCAAGCAGGCCCAGAGCGCCGTCCACCAGTACGCCAGGGAGGGGATGCTGAGCGAGCTCTACGGCGTGACCAACTGGGACTTCGACTTCCGCAACCACAAGCTGGGCGGGGACTGGCAGGCGGCCCTGGGCGTCACCATCCGCGTCCATCATCTGACATGGGTGTCCATGGAGGGCGAGGCCAAGCGGGACTATCCCGCCTGCATCGGCTATCAGTCCCCCTGGTATCGGAAGTACAAAAGAATCGAGGACTACTTCTCCAGGCTCAATACGGCGCTGGTGAGGGGCACGCCCTTCGTGAAGATCGGCGTCATACATCCCATCGAGTCCTATTGGCTGAAATGGGGCAATGAGGAGACCACCGGAGCGGAGCGGGAGGAGATGGACAAGGCGTTCTCCGACCTTACCTCCTGGCTGCTCTATGGGCTGCTGGATTTCGACTTCATCTCCGAGTCCCTGCTGGAGGAGCTGCCGGACGATGGAGCCGGAGAGGGCTTCGGCGTAGGCGCCATGCGCTATGATGTGGTAGTGGTGCCCGACTGCCTGACCCTTCGGAAAAATACGGCGGACCGTTTGAAAGAGTTCGCGGAAAAGGGCGGCAGGATCTTCTGGCTGGGGCATGTGCCGGGGTACATCGATGCCCTGCCTGTGCGGGACGATTCCCTGGCGGAGACGGGAACGGTGCTGCCTTTCACGAAACAGGCCGTCCTCCAGGCGCTGGAGCCTTACCGCACGGTAGGCGTACAGGACAGGAGAGGGATGAAGTCCGCCAACCTGCTGAGCCAGCAGCGCCAGGACGGGGAGATGCGCTGGCTGTTCCTGGCGCACTCCGAACGGCCTGCCGAGGTGGACGACGTGGCCCCGGAATACTGGACGATCCGCGTGCCCGGAGACTGGACGGCAGAGCTGTATGATGCCATGGAGGGCACCGTTTCCCCTGTAGCCGTACAGCATATTGCAGGCAGGACCCAGTGGGAGGTGACCTCCTATGCCCAGGATTCCTTCCTGTACTGCCTGAAGCCCGGATGCGCCGGGGAGAGCGAGGCATCCGTTTCCGACAGCGCGCCTGCCTGCCGTCGTCCCATTGCGACGCCGGAGCTGGTGGACTTTGCGCTGGAGGAGCCCAATGTGCTTGTGCTGGATATGGCGGAGCATAAGCTGGACGACGGCGGCTGGAGGGAGAAGGAGGAGATCCTGCGCCTGGACAACAACTTCCGCGCGGAGGTAGGCTATCCCATGCGGGCGGACGCGTATGCCCAGCCCTGGATCTATGGGGAGCGCGCTTACGAGCATAAGGTGGCGCTGCGCTATACCATTCTGTCCGAGATAGCCATGGAGCGGGTAGAGCTTGCCCTGGAGAACGAGGCCATCACGGAGCTGATCTGGAACGGGGAGGAAATCTCGCATACGGTCACCGGATACTATACGGACAGGGAATTCCACAAGGTGGCCCTGCCCGGCCTGAAAAAGGGAGAGAACGTGCTGGAGGCCAGGCTCCCCTACCATACCAACGTGAACCTGGAGGCCATGTTCCTGCTGGGAGAGTTCGGCGTGGACGTGAAGGGCAGCACGGCGGTCATCACCGCGCTTCCGGAGAAGATCGGCTTCGGGGACATCTGCGCCCAGGGCCTGCCCTTCTACGGCGGCAACCTGGTGTACCGGGTTCCCGTGGAGCTTCCGGAGGACGGAGCGCTTACCGTGCAGGTGCCCAAGTTCCGCAATCCGCTGATCGAGGTGATCCTGGACGGACAGGAGAGCAGGGATTTGTTCAAGAGTCCCTACCGTGTCGGCTTCAGCCGGGTGAAGAAGGGCAGCCACATGATAGAGCTCCGTGCCTACGGCAACAGAAGGAACACCTTCGGCCAGCTGCACAACTGTAATGAAAATGTCTACTGGTGCGGCCCCAATGCATGGCGAACCGAGGGCGAAGCCTGGGCCTATGAGTACCAGCTGACCAGGACAGGCATCCTGACCAGCCCCCGTATAGAAATCAGCGCGGAATAGAATAAGTAAAAAACGAACCCCTGGCAAGGCCACATATGCCAGGGGTTCGTTTTTGCGATTTGTCACCATTTCTGAATCTGATGTCTGAAGCTGGGATCTATTTTCCGAGCGCCGTCTTCTGGGCCACCTCCGTCTTTTTCTCATAGCAGGCAAAGGCATTGTCCACCAGCTTTTTATCCGGCTTCGGCGTGAACAGGCTCACCACGGGCACGATCACCAGCCCCGCCAGCATGGCGATGGCGCCGCAGTTGATAGGGGACTGCATGATCGCCGGGAAGGAGCTGCGGAAGAAGATATTGGCTACCATCAGCGCGGAGCTGAAGAGGAAGCATACCCAGCAGGAGGCCTTCGTCACCCGCTTGGAGTACAGGGCATAGAGGAACGGCGCCAGGAAGGAACCGGCCAGCGCTCCCCATGACACGCCCATCAGCTGGGCGATGAAGGTCACGGAGCTCTTGTACTGGATCAGGGCCAGTATGGACGAGATGGCGATGAACACCACGATCAGTATCCGCATGGAGAGCACCTGCTTCTTGTCGTCCATCTTCTTGAAGCAGACCTCCTTCAGGAAATCGATGGTCAGGGTAGAGCTGGAGGCCATGACCAGGGAAGACAGGGTTGACATCGAGGCGGACAGCACCAAAATCACCACCAGGGCGATCAGCAGGGGCGACAGGCCCGAGAGCATGGTGGGGATGATGGAGTCGAATCCGTTTGCCGCCACGTCGATCTGGTCTGAGAACAGCCTGCCGAAGCCTCCCAGGAAATAGCAGCCCCCTGCCACCACCAGCGCGAACAGGGTGGAGATGATCGTCCCCTTCTTGATGGACTCCTCGTTCTTGATGGCGTAGAACTTCTGCACCATCTGGGGCAGCCCCCAGGTGCCCAGGGAGGTGAGGATGACCACGAACAGGAGGTTCAGGGGATCCGGGCCGAAGAAGGACGCGAAGGTGCCCGGGGCCGTGGAGACGGTCTCGTCCGTGATCCTGGCCAGGCCGTCCAGGGCCGCCATGAAGCCGCCCTTGCTCTTCAGCACGGCAGCGATGATCGTGCTGATGCCGAACAGCATGATGATTCCCTGGATGAAGTCATTGATGGCCGTGGCCATGTACCCTCCGGCGATGACATAGACGGCCGTCAGCACGGCCATCAGGATGATGCAGACGGAATAGTCGATGTTGAACGCCATGCCGAACAGCCGGGAGAGGCCGTTGTACAGGGACGCTGTGTAGGGGATCAGGAAGATGAAGATGATGACGGACGCGCCGATCTTCAGGGGACGGCTGCCGAAGCGCTCCCCGAAGAACTGGGGCATGGTGGCGGAGTCCAGGTGCTGGGTCATGATGCGGGTCCTGCGGCCCAGCACCACCCAGGCCAGCAGCGATCCGATGATGGCGTTCCCGATGCCCGCCCATGTGGCGGCGATGCCGTACTTCCAGCCGAACTGTCCGGCGTAGCCCACGAAGACCACGGCAGAGAAATAGGAGGTGCCGTAGGCGAAGGCTGTCAGCCAGGGCCCTACGGAGCGCCCTCCCAGGACGAAGCCGTTGACGTCCGTGGCGTGCTTGCGGCAGTAGAGGCCGATGGCGATCAGCACCGCGAAATAGAGTATCAGTAAGATAAGTTTCATAGTTTCATGCTCTCTCCTTTGTCAGTTTAAAGTGCTAAAGCAACTATAGCACAGTTTGGAAGATTATGCAAATATTTCTTTTATAAAAAATAAAATGGCATGTTCCTGCGGAATATGATAGAATGAAAGGCAGAAAAAGCATTCTGGGAGAGGGGAGCAGGACAAAAATGTCGTTGGAATATGGTTTTTATGAGCTGTTTTTGATATTCGTTTTCTGGGGGTTTGCCGGTTGGCTGGTGGAGTGCATCGATATGCGCATCGAAGCGGGGGAATTTCAGAACAGGGGGTTCCTGCACATGCCGTTCTGTCCTATCTACGGCGTGGGGATGGCGGCCGGATCCGTGGCGTTGGGCAGCGTGAAGGATTCCTATGCGGGGCTGTTCGTGTTCGGCATGATATTCTGCTCCGTGGTGGAGTACATCGTGGGCGGGATATTGGAAAGGCTGTTCCGCTCCAAATGGTGGGACTATTCCCATATGCGCTTCAACATCAAGGGGAGGGTCTGCCTGAGGAACGCCGTGCTGTTCGGCTTTGGGGCCATCGTGGTGTTCCGCGGGGCGCAGCCCATGGTGGAGGGCGTGATCGGCGGGATCCCCATGGAGATGAGGATCGCCATCACCGCCATATTCAGCATTGCCTTCGTGGTGGATCTGGCCGCCTCCGCGAGAAGGGCCTGGGCCTACCGGAAAAGCCAGGCGGGAGATGAGCTGAGGCTGGTCTTCAAGGCCCACAGGTAACGGCCGCTTCCCGTCAGGATACAAAGAAGATACATTTCTGTCTTTACATAATAGGTAAGACTGCATCATATAGACTGCACATACAGAGATGAGGGGATATTATGCTGAAGATACTGATAGCGGAGGACGAAGAGCCCATCGCCAACCTGATCAAAATGAACCTGCGCAGGGCGGGATATTCCTGCGTCTGGGCACCGGACGGGGAGAAGGCCGCCGACCTGATGGACACCGAGAAGTTCGACCTGGTGCTGCTGGACGTGATGCTGCCGGGCATCAACGGCTATGAGCTGATGGAGTACGCCAGGAGCCTGGAGCTGCCCGTCATCTTCCTGACGGCCCTGGGAAGCACGGAGAACAAGGTGAAGGGGCTGAAGATGGGAGCCGACGACTATCTGACCAAGCCCTTTGAAATCGTGGAGCTCCTGGCCAGGGTGGAGGCCGTGCTGCGCCGGTACCACAAGACGGAGACGCTCCTCACCGTATTCGACGTGGTGATCGACACGGCCTCCCGGTCGGTGACCCAGAACGGGGAGCCCGTGATGCTGACCATGAAGGAGTTCGAGCTTTTGCTGCTGCTGGCCAGGAACCGCAACATCGCCCTGTACAGGGAGACCATCTATGAGAACATATGGGGGGGCGAGTACATGGGCCAGAGCAGGACAGTGGACCTCCACATCCAGAGGCTGAAGAAGAAGCTGAACTGGGACAATGAGATCGCGGCTGTCTACAAAGTGGGATACCGTCTGGAGGGAGAGGAAAAAATTACGAAGTAGGGGTTTGGGATACATGAGATTCGCTGATAAACTGTTTCTGGCCATGACTGCGCTTCTGACAGTGATGTTCGCGGTGTTCGGCACCTGGATGCTCTCCTCGGATTTCTCCCAGCTTCTGGACAAGGAGATCGAACAGGGCAACAACGACAGCCGCACCTTCCTCTTCCTCTTTGAGATGGGCTACCAGTCCACGGAGGAATTCGGGGAGGACTATGCCATCAGCAGGACGGTGAACAGCATCGCGGGCAGCGTGGAGCGGGACGGGCGGCACATGTTCGTGATACGGGAGGACGGCACGCGCTTCTACGGGGGCGAATATCTGGAGAACATGGGCTTCATGGAGGAGGTGGAGGGCCTGATAGCGAATCTGGAGGCCTCGGACGACGCTGACGGCAGCATCCGCAACATGGGCATCCGGCAGATCGAAGGCAGCTATTACATGTTCGCAATCACGAAGTCCGGCGTCTCTGATAACGATGTGTACCTGGGCATGTGCAGGGAGCTGACGGACACCTACAGCGCCAGGGGGAACCTCCTGTCCCGATACCGCATCGCGCTTCTGTGCCTGCTGTCCGCAGGCGGCGTCAGCATCTATTTCCTGTCCCGCTATATCACGAGGCCGATCCGCAGCCTGGGAAGGCTGGCCAGCAGGATCGCCGACGGGGACTACACCCTGCGCTCCCAGAACAAAAGCGGCGATGAGATCGGAGCCCTGGCCCGGGACTTCAACCGCATGGCCGACCGCCTGGTGGAGGAGATGCAGGTGAAGATACTGGAGGCCAAGCAGAAGGAGGATTTCACCGCCGCCTTTGCCCACGAATTGAAGACGCCATTGACTTCCATCATAGGCTACGCGGACATGCTCAACTCCCTGAAGCTCTCGGAGGAGGAGTGCCACGACGCCTATTTCTACATCTACAGCCAGGGCAAGCGCCTGGAGAGCCTGTCCCACAAGCTGCTGGAGCTGGTGAGCATGGACAAGAATCCCCTTACCTTCCGCCCCATCCCCACCAAGGAGCTGGAGCAGAACCTGCGCATCACCATGCGGCCGATCTGGAAGCAGCGGGGCGTCCGGGGAAAGGTGGAGCTGGAAAAGGCTGTCATCCAGGGGGACTCGGAGCTGCTCCTGTCCCTTCTGTACAATCTGATGGACAATGCGGTGAAGGCGCTGGACAAGGGGGAGCAGAGCTTCATGCTCATGAAGGGCACCTGCCTGAAGGGCTTTTACGAGATCAAGGTGGTGGACAACGGCAGGGGCATCCCGGCGGAGGAGATCAGCCGCATCACGGAAGCCTTCTACATGGTGGACAAGTCCCGTTCCAGGAAGGAAGGCGGCGCCGGCATCGGGATGGCCTTGTGCCAGAAGATCATCCAGCTCCACAACGGGACCATGGTGGTGGACAGCAGGCTGGGGGAGGGGACAGTCATCAAGGTGACTTTTCCAAGAAGATAAGTTTCGGGAAGGGGGAACCATACGGCCATGGCAGACAGGAGGAAACCGTTCCAAAAGAGGAGGGGCCTGAACCGGAGGAGACAGATCCGGTATTATGCGGCCATTTTTTCAGTGCTGGCGCTGCTCATAGCGGCGGCTTTCTTCGCGCCCCAGATCCTCTTCCAGGTGCAGGACGCCATCCTGTGCAGGGATACCGTCCTGACGCAGCAGGAGAGCCTGAACGTGGATACCCTCAGCACCACCTACGAGAAGTCCCTGGAGAAGCGGATGCAGAACTTCGCGGAGGGGCTGGCGGAGGGCGATACCTTCTATACCACATCCCAGAGCCTGGCCCTGACCGGTGAGGTGAGGGAATACGTCTACTCGGACAGGGGGCTGTTCAGCAACGAGGTGAACGAATTCGCCGACATCGGCCTGCTGCCCTGGTATATCTGGGAGGCGGATTACACCATACTTCGGTGGAAGCAGTACGTCATCTACAGCGACGACTTCGCCAAGGGCGTGAATTTCATCCTCTGGTACGTGGAGATGCAAGACGCCGTCGGGGTCATAGTCAAGCTCCTG
>CAMTBF010000112.1 GCA_947068385.1 uncultured Lachnospiraceae bacterium | reverse complement strand
GTGCTTTTGCAAATAATTCAACGGTAGAGGTATAAACATTTTTGATTACTTTCTACAACCAAAGATATTTCGTAAAATATCGGTTTTTCCTGATTATCCTTATTCCTTCCTTTATTCTTTCCTTTGCTCATGTAAACATTATACTCGTTTTTATATTGATTTAAATGCGTACTATCGAGGAGAAGGAAAAGACTGTCCTGATTTTAAGATCTGACATAAACAGCAATGCTACTGACAATTACACCAATCCGAACTATCCACAGTATACACCCAATGCGCCAAAAGCGCAAGAAACAAACGCTTTTCTAGTGGAACCTTCTAATGATACACAAATAATATTTCAAGAGACAAATTATTGACAAACGATAATTTTTCTGCTATTGTAATCTCATAATTATCGCAAAACAATAATTTCAAAGAAAAGAGGCACGGATATGGACTATATGACCTTCCCCTGGGAACAGCTGGGGCTGCTGCTGCGCCGCCTTTCCCTGTCAGGCAGCGCCGGCAATGCAGCGGCATGGATTCTGTTCCTTGCCATAAGCGGCTTTCCCCTGGCCGCGGCGGCCGTATTGCTGCGCAGGCATCGGGCCTGCAGGGCGGACTTCCTGCTGGTGGCGCTGTCGGCAGCTCTTTTCGTGGGATTGTGGTTCTTTGTGAATCCCTCTTACATCGACCGGTATCTGTCCCCCATGCCCGCGGGCGGAATCGCGAGATTTGCCCTGGCCTCCGTCATCGACAGCCTGCTGCTGACATGGCTTCTGCTGCGCTTCCTCCTGGGCATGGAAGGAGGGACGGCACAGAAGCAGGAAAGCCCGGCACAGAATATGCGTCCTCACGGAAATGCCGGAGGGCATGACACAGAAGCGCGACATTCTATGGAAGAAGGCCATTCCACGGAAAAAACACATTCCACCGGGAAACACCCCCTGCACGGGAGCCCGCTCCGTGGGCTGCGGCTCCTTCTAATCCTCTATGCGCTGGTTCTGGCCGTAAGCCTCCTCATACAGGGCTGGGGCGAGTTTTGGGCCGCGCTCACCGCTCTGCGGGAGGGCAATACCGGATCCGAGGCTTTTCTGGTCAATATGAGCACCCTGTTCCTTGCCCTTCGGGCCATCCTGGAGCTGCTGCCGGGCGCGGCCCAGATTGCGCTGCTCCTCCTGATGGGCACCTTTCTGCGGCACTATGAAAGGGATCCCTTCGGCCCCGGCTCCTGCCATGCCATGGAACGGCTGAAGACCGCAAGCAGGCGGCTCCTGATCCTGATTCTGTGCGCCAACACGGGCTTCAACGTCCTACAGCTGGCCTTCTCCCGTTTCCTTTTGACCAGCTCCCACAGAATCCTGTTCCCCCTTCCCGAGATTCTCGTCATCCTGGGCCTCCGGACGCTGAGCGTTCTGTATCTGGAAAGCAGGCGGCTGAAAGAGGACAACGACATGTTCATCTGAAGCGCCGGAGGGGGCGGCATCTCACGATATCGGCATGGGAAGCGCTTTTCGAAGCAATCCCATGCTGAATGCAAAAGGAGTCCTAGAATGGCAATACGGATATATCTTGACGAAATATTAAGAGAACGCCACATGACCTCCAAGGAACTGTGCCACCTGGTGGGCATCACGGAGGCGAACCTGTCCATCCTGCGCAGCGGCAAGGCAAAGGGCGTCCGCTTCGGCACCATAAACAGGATTTGCTATCACCTGCAATGCGATGTGGGCGATATCCTGAAATTCGATGGGAAATTAGAGGAGGAGGAACCAGAGCATGAAAAATAGAGCACTGCATCACAAATCGATGGCAAAGTCCCTTTTTACAGCCAGGCGTATGCTGACCGCCAGGCACCTGTCAGCTGCCAGATTCCTGCCAGCCGCCATGCTCCTTCTGGCTGTCCCGCTGCTTTCAGGCGGATGCGCCCTGGCCGAAGGCGGCAGGCTGGCCTTGGAGGAGCTGCCCGGGCAGGATGCCCGGCTGGCCGGGGTCTTCGTGACCAGAGAGCCTATCGAGCAGGGCCCACTCGACCTGGAGCTGAACAGCCGCGGGGAACTCGTGGCAAAGGACACCGGGCCAGTGAAGATCTACGGCAGCTTCACCGGATATGACGCGGGCGCTGCCGCAGTGACCTTTCCCGGCCAGGAGGGCTACGGCATCTACAGCCTGGCGGCCCCGGAGGACGGAACCCATGAGGCCACCGGAAACAGGTACAATATCAGCGACCTGCCGTTCACGAATCTCCATTACTCCGTCTCCGACCAGAAGGACAGCGTCGAGGCGGACTTTTACACCGGCGCGGACAGCTATGTCCACTATTGCTTCAATCCCGTCTATCAGCAGCCGGATGGGCAGATCTATCTGATGGCCGGTTCCGGCGTGTCCTCGGACTCTTTTTATGACGGCCAGAGATTCAGCCACAGCATCTCCGAATCCGTCAGCCGTAGCTCCAACGGGGAGGAGTCCGGCCGCACCCTGGAATTTACCGTGAACGTCATCGGCACCGGGCTGCCCCAGGAGACGGAGCTGCTTTTGATGGACGGGGAGAACCGGCTGCTGGAGCGCTACGGCCAAGAGCGGCTGGAGGAGCTCACCGCCGCAGGGGAGACCCTGGCGCTTCCCGCGGAAACCGCTTATCTGATCTTGCAGCAGTCCATAGAGGGCAAAGAATATGACAGCCGCAGCCTGTTCGACCGGAGCGCGGAAGCCGTGGAGTACATGGCGCCTGCGGACGATGGGTACCTGTATTTCCGGCGGCTCCCCCTGGCGTGGCCCTGATGGCCATGCCAAATCGGCCAATCGAATCCATATCGGCCAGGTTCACGGAAAAGACGGTACAGCCCTCCCAAGCAGATGCTATACCGTCTATCCTTATACTTATGAGCGATGCAATTTACCGCAATGTCGCCAGAATCATGCACTTGTGATTCGGATTACTTTCGGATTGCTAATGAAGAAGAGCATTCATGGCAAGTTTTCGTGATCAATCATACTGCCAGGCTCATGCCTCCACCGCAATCTCCAGGCTGGCCTCGCCCAGTCCCGGGGCGGACACCCGCAGCAGGGCCTTTCCGGTAATCTGCCTGGCCCGCACCACTGCAAGCGCACGGCCCTGATAGGAATGGCACCTCCCTGCGGTATAATTGTCCTCTGTCACCGGGTTGTCCGAGCCGAAACCTGCCAGGTAGGCCGCGGAATCCGGGGCCTCCTTTTCCGCCTCCGAGCCGAATGCAGCCGCCATCTCCTTCGTTCCCTCCTCGCCGAGAATCTCATGCACCGGCGACAGGGAATGGTACTGGGCCTGGGTTGCATCCATGGATGCCTCCAGTAGGATTTCTTCATCTTTTACGACATTTCCGTCTTTATCCAGGATTTCCACCGCCACGTAGGAAAGTCCTTCTCCATCAGCCTTAAGCCGTGTCTTGTCCGCCGTCAGCCGGATGGACGCAGGCGCTCCCGTGGTGGCTATCTCCGCCCTGGACACCTCCCGGCCTCCGTCCAGGCTCACGGCTCTCAGCACCCCCGGCTGGTAGGCTGTCTCGAACACCGCGCAGAACCGGTTCTCCTTTCCCGCCGCGGCTTTGCCCAGGCTCTTGCCGTTCAGGAAAAGCTCTACCTCCTTCGCCCCCGAATAGACGTAGACCTTCACCGGCTTACCGGCATATCCCTCATAGTTCCAGCAGTCCGTCATCTGGTTCCAGCCCCATTTGCTGACCAGCTCTTCCAGCCCATGATGCTCGGGATGCTGGACGTAGAGGCCGGTCTGGCTGCTGCCCCATACAATTTTCCGGTAGACTCCCTGAGGGGTCAGCTTTCCGCCGATGGTGATGTCCGCGTCATTCGCCAGCCGCCAGGGGTACTCGGACACATGGGAGGATATTGCCCAGGGGCCCTTCGCCAGCGCAGGATCCCCCTGTTCAAAAAATTTGCTCTTGCCGATGCCTGCCTCTCCGATATAATCCACAGCCGTCCACGTAAAATCGCCGATGACATAGGGGAGCCTCTCCACCAGCTCCCACACCCTGTCGAACTGGTTGGGGAAGCTCTCCGTGCCCAGGATGACCCGCTCCGGATAGCGCTGCCCCGCGTATTCGTAATGGCTGTCCATATAGTTGTAGCCCACCACGTCCAGGCAGTTGCAGAAGCTCTCCGTCCAATCCTCCCAGGCGCCGTCCATCTCCTCGGAATCCTCGTTCTGGGCATTTCCCTGCCGCTTTGCCGCCATCTGCTCCAGGACGCTGGCATCGTCCAGCCCTGACCACATGGAGCAGAGCCCGTTGGCCACCAGCCTGGTGGAATCCAGGCTGCGCACGTAGGCCGCCAGCTCCTCGGCAAGGGTGTACCCATTCCCCATGCCGCCCCGCTCTTCCACCTCATTGCCCGTAGACCAGATCAGGATGCTGGGGTGGTTGCGATCCCGCAGGATGAAGCTTTCCATGTCCTCCTTCCAGTCCTGGGCGAAGAACTGGCTGTAGTCGCCCGGCTGCTTGCTGTGGCCCCAGGCATCGAAGGCCTCGTCGAACACGTAGAGCCCCAGGCGGTCGCATGCCTCCAGCAGCACCCTGGAGCTGGGATTGTGGGCCAGGCGCACCGCGTTGAAGCCCGCCTCCTTCAGCAGACCCAGTTTCCGGTATTCGCTGTCCCGCAGGGACACCGCCCCCAGCAGGCCATTGTCATGATGGATGCAGCCGCCCTTCAGCTTCACCGTCCTGCCGTTGACCTGCAGGCCATGGATCGCGTCCGCCGTTACGGTGCGGATGCCGAAAAGGGTCTCCGCCTCATCGCAGATGCCCTCCAGGGCGGCCTCCCTGTCCAGGCGCACTCCAAAGGCTCCCATGTCCTCCAGCTGTACCATCACCCGATACAGGTTTGGATGCTCTGCGTCCCAGGTAAGGGGCCGCTCCACCGTCATGGGAATCCTTGCCACCGCCGTGCTGCCGGCCTTTACCAGCAGGATGGCATCGCGCTGTATCGCAGCCCTCACGCCATGTCCCTCCTGGGCGGCTTCCACCTCCTGTCCGGCTTCTATTCTCTGTCCGGCCTCCATCTCCCGTCCAGCCCCTGTCCTCTGTCCGGCCTCTATCTCCCGTCCAGCCCCTGTCCTCTGTCCGGCCTCCGTCCGCAGCACAGCCTCTTCCTCCTGGCCGTCCGCAATCAATGCGGCCCTCACCCTCACCTGATGGTCTTTGGTGAAGTGGTTGCGCAGGGTCACCTCCACCATGACATTGGCGCTCTGTGCCCGGTCCGGCCTCTCCTGTCTTCCGGCCTCTCCCGCCGGTCCCACAGCCTCCCCGGCCTCTGCACCGGCTCCGGCTCCCACTCCGGTTCCGTAGTCGATCCGCTTCGTATAGGCGAAAATCCCCTCCGGCTCCACATGCAGAGGCTTCACATGGGACAGCTCCACCTGGCGGTAGATGCCCGCGCCCGTGTACCACCGGGAGTTGGGCTGCATGCTGGGGTTCACCGTCACCGTCACCCGGTTCGTGCCGCCGAAATACAGCGCGTCCGTGATGTCCACGGAGAAAGGCGTGTAGCCATAGTGGTGCCGCTTCACCAGGCTTCCGTTGACGGATATGGACGCGTTCATCATCACCCCGTCGAAATGGAGCCAGACCCGCTCCCCCTGCCACTGGGCCGGAACCTCAAAATACTTGGTGTAAGTCCCCACCGTCCCCGTGAAGTACCCCATGGCCGCTGCCGCCGGAGCAGATTCCTCCACATCGCTCTCAATCATGTAGTCATGGGGAAGCTGCACTCGCCTCCCGCCCTGCATCAGGCCGCCCTGTCCCTTGGTAAAATACCAGTCCCTGTTCCAATTCTCCCGCTTCATCAGCAGATACCTCCTTCGCTTTGCTTTTTGGTGATTTGCATGCAGTGCCTGTTCTGTTATTTATGATAAAAAATCAGAAAGCTGCTGACAAGGACGATATTCTGCTGTATGATGGATGAGAGGGACGGTTTGCACGATTTTCTGGATGGCCCCCGCATACCGAAGCAGACTCGAAAGGAGATGCCCATGGCTGACTGGCGTTTACAATTGACCGAGGATTCCCTGCGCAGGATCCGCCCCGCCTTCCCCACCCTGGCGGAACGGCTTGCCGCCTACGAGGATTTCTATTTCCCCGCAGGCTCTAAAAAAGCCCTCTCCAGCGAGGAGACGGCTCTGGAGCAATGGACAGGGCAGGGCTTCCCGGAGAGCGCGGCTCTGGATATCCGCCAGACCCAGTCCCCCTTTTCCACGTTGCTGTGCTTCTATGACACGGCGGGCAATGAGTATACCTTCAGCCGGGCAGGCATGCGCCATATGCGCCGCACCCTCCCCTGGCAGGGCCATTACCACACCCATGACTATATCGAGATACTCCTATGCCTCAAAGGGAGCTTTAGGCAGATCCTCCTGGGCCAGCCCCAGACCTTCGCCGCCGGGGAGGTGGTCATCACCGACAGGAACCTGGAGCATGCGGATATGCTGGAGGGAGAGGCAGACACCGCGGTGCTCTTCCTCTCCCTCCAGGATGGCTATCTGGACCAGCTGCTCTCCTCCCATGACTCCCGGGACGATTTGCAGCGCTTTTTCTTCCATGCGCTCCAAAGGCAGCGCAAAGACCAGAGCTATATCCATCTCCAGCCCGCCCCGGGCCCCTCCCCGGGAAGACCTCCGGAATCCGCCGGGGACAGAGCCTGGCGCATGCAGCTTTCCCGGCTCCTGGAAGTTTTGATAGAAGAGGACTATTTCCCGAGCCCAGGCAGCGAGGAAATCATTCGGGGCAACCTGATACGGCTTCTTTCCTTCCTCTGCCGCCGGTATTCCACCAGGCTCCACAGCTCCGACCAGGAGAGCAAGGAGCGGGCCCTGCTCTATGAGCTGGAGCGGTATCTGCGGCTCCACTTCGCCACTGTCACCGCCAGCGAGCTGGAAGAAGTATTCCATTACCACCGGAATTTCTACAATCTATTGCTGCAGAAATACCGGGGAACCACCTTCCGGGAATACCTACAGGACATCCGCATGCAGCATGCCGCCAGGCTGTTAAGGGATACCCGGCTTTCCGTCAGGGACATCGCCCTTGCCGCGGGCTATCACAACAGCAGCCATTTCTACCATCTGTTCCAACGGCATTTTGGTGTATCCCCAGCCACTTACCGGGCGGATGCGTAATCTACATATACGCACAGGCTAAATCATATTCCAACTGAAATGCATCACCAGCGAGCTCTGCTGCAATGCAGGACAGAAAACGGAAAATGATTGCGCCCACGAACATAATCCGTCAGAAACAGGCATCCCCGGGAACACCACGAAAGAAGACGGAGCCGCCTCAGCCGCAGCCGTCCACGCCGCAATGGAATCCGCTGGCAGAAGCCTCCTGCCCCTGCTGTAGAATGCGGACCATCTCCTCTTTGGTATAAGTCTCAATGGAGACGCTCTCCCCGTTCAGGTACACCGTGGGGACTCCCGATACTTTCAGCACATCTCTGGAATATGCGGTCTCCTCTTTCACCTTTTGCGTATAGGTTC
Organism: uncultured Lachnospiraceae bacterium; assembly: GCA_947068385.1. Lineage (GTDB taxonomy): Bacteria > Bacillota > Clostridia > Lachnospirales > Lachnospiraceae > Acetatifactor. Next base: position 1,750 of record CAMTBF010000112.1, on the reverse strand, counting down.
CCTGGAGCAGCGCCTGTCTGTAGCCCTCCACGTCCAGCCCGGCCTCTCCCGCGATGCCGCACAGCACCTCCAGCTCCCCGATGTCCAGCTCCTTCTCGAAATAGGCCCGGTACACCAGATCCGCATACCGCTCCCCCAGCCCCTTCTCCTGGGCATAATACAGCCCCTCAAAGGCAAGCCGCGTATAAGGCCTGGGGCAGACCGCAGGCGGCAGCTTCATGTCGAGCCCCAGGGCCCTGGCTGGCTCCACCAGAATCTGGTAATGCTTCTTGCGCTCCTCGTCATGGCAGGTGTCCACCCGCTCCTTGGGCTCCGGCGTCAGCTCCAGGGGCTGCACCCGAACCTGGGCCCCCAGCCCCGTCTCCCGCAGGGCCTCCTCCAGCGCCACCTTTGCCACCAGGCAATAGGGGCATACAAAATCCGTCACGAATAAGATGTCCAGCATATTTTCCTCCTTCTACATATGAGACCAGACTAATCTCCTCAATGGATACCGCTTCTATCATTATGCATCACGCCCGCATCATCGTCAAGCACATCCACGGCTTACTTTCATTTTCTTCCCGCATAGAATCATTTGACAGGGAAAGGATAAGAATATATAATAAAAGTACGAAAAAGCATACGATTTTGAAAGGGGAAAAGCATGTTAGCAGTAAAAAGCATGGATGTCAGGGACAATTTCAAAGACTGGTGCAACAAGGTCATAAACGGTGAGACGCTTATCGTATCCAGGCCACGGAACGAGAATGTGGTTATTGTGTCCGAAAAAGAATATCATGAGATGATAAAAGCGAAGCATAATGCAGAATATACGGCAGAGCTGGACAAAAGCCAGTCTCAGCTGGCCCAAGGGAAAACCGTTTCTTTCACGATAGAAGAATTGCGGGCCATGGAAGCCGATGACTGGACTCCCACCCAAAAGGTAATCGATTTTATGGAGAAAATGTCAAATGAATGATTTTACATTTACAGCCAAGGGCTTTGAGGATTACCTTTATTGGCAGCAGCAGGACCGCAAGACGCTTAAAAGGATAAACAACCTGCTGGAAGATATCAAGCGGAACGGTGCCATGCACGGCACCGGGAAGCCCGAGCCTTTGAAGCACCGTTCCGGATACTCCCGTCGCATCGATGACGCCAATCGGCTTGTCTATGAAATAGACGAGCTACAGAACATCAAAATCATCGCATGCCGGGGACATTATGACATATGATTCCCGCCTCTACAGCTCCATCCGCCCTTCGATTCCGTCAAAGTCCACCACCCTCACGCTGCCGTCCTTCATCCGCAGGGTCACCGGCCCGAAGCTGCCGCAGTTCTCCGGATCCGTGTAGGACACTTCCTCCACGGGGAACAGCTCCTCCTGGCGAAAGTCCTCATGGCTCTCCTTGGTGATGACCTGAGAAATCAGCACATAAGGCTCAAAGCCGCCGTAGTGCTTCCTGCGCTCCATGGAGGCGTAGAGGACGATGGACTTCTCGGAATCCGGATTGGTCCCTGTGCTGCGCACCAAAGACAGCTCCTGCCAGCCATCAAAAATGGTCATGGCCATCTGCCTCTCGCTGCCTGTGGAATCCCTGCCTTTTAAGATGATGGCCTTAGCGCTGCCGCAGGTCTTCTCGAGGATTTCCGTGCCGTTGTCCGGGAAGCCGTAAGAGCCCAAGGTCAGGGACGCGGGTGCCTTGTAGAGCCGCAGCCTGTCTACCCGCAGGATGCCGTAGGGCACCGCGAAGTCCGCCAGATTGA
>CAMTBF010000111.1 GCA_947068385.1 uncultured Lachnospiraceae bacterium | reverse complement strand
AAGGCCCTCCGGCCCACTACTCGAACATCTCAATGCCGCTCTGGATCAGCCGGACGATAGGATCCGAATTCAGCCCCAGTATCAGATTCAGCAGAATGAAGCACACCAGCGCCGCCGATTTGGCGGGCTGCTCCCTGAGGCTGATCACCCTACCGGTTTCAGCGCCCCCACTGCCCGTCCCGGACAGCCCCATGGGCTTTCTGGTATAGATCCAGATCACCGTCTTCATGAAATATACGGCATTCAGCACGGTGCTGATTGCCAGAGCGATGACCGTGGGGAGCATCTTGTGGGTGTGCCCCACCGCCGCCTGTGCGAACAGCAGCTTGGAGATGAATCCCGAGAACACGGGCATGCCCACCATGGACAGGGAGCCCACCGTGAACGCCACCCCGGCCAGGCGGTTGCGGAACCCCGCTCCCGTGATGTCCCCGTATCTGTCGCTCCCCCCGGAAGCATCCGCCAGCCCCGCTGCCGCCACGAACAGCAGCGACTTGGTGGCCCCATGGGAAAGCACATGGTAGAGGCTGGCGATGGAGCCCGCCTCCGTAGCCAGCCCCAGCCCCATGTAGATATAGCCAATCTGTGCCACCGAGGAATAGGCGATCATCCGCCGCAGGTTCCCCTCCCCTATAGCGCTTACAGAACCCATGATCATCCCGGCGATGCCGAAGACGAACAGCACGTTGACCACCCGGCTCTCCCTGACCACCTCGAATCCCACCACCCGGTAGAATATCTTGATCAGCAGGAAGATATACCCCTTGGACACCAGCGAGGACAGGATGGCCGAGGAGGACAGGGTGGAATACCCATAAGCGTCCGGCAGCCAGGCGTGGAAGGGATACAGGGCGCTCTTGATGGCCAGCCCCACGGACATCAGCCCCAGCGCCACCATCAGGGAGATGTGGTACTGCCCCGTGGCCGCAATGAGCTGCACCTGCTGCCGGATATTGCTCATGAGCAGATGGCCTGTGACGGCGTACAGATGGCAGATGCCCAGCAGCAGAAGGCCGGAGCCCAGCAGGCTCATGATCATGTACCGGGTGGCCGCCTCGAAGGTACGCCCGGTCTGGCGGATCATGATCAGCCCGCAGGCGGATATGGTATTGATCTCCACGAACACATATGCGGTGAACAGGTCGTTGGTGTAGATCAGGGCAAGCAGGGAGCTCAGCAACAGGTTCACCATCACATAGTAGAGGTTCTGCTTTCCCTCCTCGATCTGCGCCTCCCGCTCCCTGATGCCCCCCAGCATGCACAGCAGCATGATGGCGCAGAAGAAGCAGGCCAGAAAGGCCTCCAGGATGCCCACCCGAATCTCATTGCCCCAGGGCGCAGGGAAATGGCCCATCAGGTACACATAGGGCCGCCCGGCGGATATGACGTTTCCCAACACAAACGCGGACATTATTCCGATTATCGAGATCACGGCCGTGTTCACCCGTCTGGCCCATTTCCCGTTCAGAATGGAGCACAGGGGCCCGGAGAACAGGGACAGCAGGATGGAAATAAAAGGGAAATTCTGCACGAACTCCATCATTTCCCCTCCCTCTTCAACCGGGTGGTGATTTCGTCCAAATCCAGGGTGTGGTACCTGCGGTAGAGCCTAATGGTCAGGGACAGCATCAGCGCCGTCACGGACACGGACACCACGATGCCCGTCAGCACCAGCCCGCTGGGGATGGGGTTGATATAGGCCTCCGGGCTTGTGACGCCGTCCACCACCACCGGCGCCTTCCTGTCCGCAATGTAGCCCTTCAGGGCCAGGAACAGGTAGGTGGCCGTGTCCATGATGTTCAGGCCGATGATCTTCTTGATCAGGTTCTTCTGCAGGAGCAGATTGGAGAAGCCGATGCCGAACAGGATCATGGCCACGGCCTCCTCGTAGTTGTTCAGTAGATATTCCCAGTGCATGGATTCACGCCTCCTCAATAGCCGCCCTTGCGGAACATGACATAAAAGGTATACATAGTGCCCGCCACCACCACGCCCACGCATATGTTCAGGACCAGTATCAGTCCACTGCTCAGGATCGCGCCGGGCGTCCCCAGGGGGACGACGCTCTCGATATGGTTGGCCCCGGTGTAGAAGGAATAGCTCTTGGCGATGCTGTAGCAGGCCAGGGCGCAGAAGCTCATCCTGCGGTAGGTCTTCGCCGTGAAGAACCGCTCCGTCTTCGCGAAGCCGAAAGCGTTCAGGTACAGGATCAGTCCCGCGCCGATCACCGCTCCGCCGGAAAACCCGCCTCCCGGCCCCAAATGCCCCGCCAGAATGATGTAGATTCCAAAGAGCAGGATGGGTGGCACCAGGACTCTGGCCACGGTCTGCAGGATCACATCGTTTTTGGGCTCGTAGAGCCTGTCATTGTCCTGGCCCTCCTCCTGCTCCTTTTTGCCGTCCCTGCGCAGCAGGATCAACACGGTGCAGGTGGCGATGAACAGCACATGGGACTCGCCCAATGTGTCGAAGGCCCTGTAGTCCAGAATCATGCCCGTGACGATGTTCACGGCCCCGGTCTCCTCTAAGCCCTTCTCGATATAGCGCTGCGCCACCTCGTTGTTGGCCGGGTTCTCCGCATGGCCGAAGGGCGGCAGGTCCGACACCGCCGCCAGCAGCATGACCACCAGGAAGATGCAGAACAGGATGCTGAATATTCTGTAGATCCTGTTGAAGATCCGCATCTCGAAATTGTGCTCCAGGTCGTAGACCTTTGTCTCCAGCGCCTTGCTGTCCTGTTCTCTGCGCTTCCTGGCCTCTTCGCCCTCCTCGAAGGCCTCCTGCCTGCGCATCTCCACCCGGCCCAGGAAGGGATCCTCCGTTCCCTCCAGCCATCTCCTGAATTTATAGGAAAAGGACTTCCTGTACTTCTCCTCAGGCACCTTCCTGCTCATCCGTCTCCTCCTGCGCGCTCTCCTTCTTGATGATGGCGTCGATCTTCTTCAATGTCACCAGGAACAGGACGGTGGTGACTCCCGCCCCCACGGCGGCTTCCGTGATGGCCAGGTCCGGGGACTCCAGAAGCACCCAGATGATGGACATGACCAGGCTGTAGGACATGAAGATCAGTATGGTGTTCAAGAGCTTCTTGGAAAGGCTGGCCGCTATGGCGCAGACCACCAGGAAGCCCAGCAATATACAGGTAAATATGGTCAAGTTCCTCGCCTCCTTCTCTCTCCTGGCTCATTCTTTCCCGGCCTGGCCTTCCGGCTCCCTGGCCGCTCCGCCGGTTCCGTCTCCGAAGGCATCTCCCGTTCCGGGGGCAACCCCCGTTCCGGTGGTATCCTCCATTCTGGAGGCGTCCAGCCGCCTCGTCCGGTAGTGCTTCCCGCTCTCCTCGTTGGTGCTCACCTCCAGCCTGGCAATCAGGTGGGAGGACACCGGGGAGGAGAACCAGAGGAACACGATGACCAAGAACAGCTTCAGGGACGTGAAGTTGAGCCCGCTTATGACGATCAGGCCCAGCAGCGCGAAGCCGATGCCCAGCGTGTCCCCGATGGCCGCGGCGTGCATGCGGTTCAGCACGTACCGGAACCGGAACACGCCTATGATTTCTATGATAAAGGTTCCCAGGCCGCACAGGAGCAGCCCGCCGCCTATCAGGAACCTTGCCCATTCCAGCACGATCATGACGCATCCTCCTCTGCCGCCTTTTCTACTATATCCTCGTGGTCATTCGGTTCCTTCCGCTTCCCTTCCAGATATACGCCCATGTACACCTTCACCAGCACGATCACCGCCAGGAAGCTGATCATGGCGTAGATCAGGCAGATATCCACCAGATACCCTTCTTCCAGCATCAGCGCCAGAATGGCGATTATCACGATGACCATGGTGCCCGTCATGTTCACGGACACAATCCTGTCCGCCACCCTGGGGCCGATGATGGCCCGTATCAGGCAAAGCACCACCAGGATTGCCAGCACGATCAGCGCTCCTGTGAAAAATATGCCATAAGCCTCCTCCAGGCCCTCGATTCCTCTTCCCATCCCTGTCCTTCTCCTCTGAAAAACGCCCTCCCGCACCGCCGGTCAGCCGGTGCATTTATATGGTTTCCTCAAACTTCCGGATATATGTCACGAATTCGCTGTCCTGGATGCCCTCCGCCATGGACTCGTCCAGACAGTGCACGGTGTACTCGGCCCCCTCCAGGGTCACGGTGATGGTCCCCGGGGTCAGGGTGATGGCATTGGCCAGCAGGGCCTTTCCCGCCTGGGACTTTAAGTCGGTGCGGAAGCTCACCAGCGCGGGCTCTATCTCCTCCCGCTGGGTGAGTATCATGCGCATGGCATTCACGTTGGCCCTGACGATCTCCGCCACCAGCAGGCGGCAGTATCTCAGGAACAGGAAGGCATTCCTGTAGACCCTGCGCTCCCTGGCCAGGCTGTAATCCATGAACCTGCAGGAAAAGGCAAGCAGCGCCCCGGCGATCGCCAGGCCGAACAGGCATATCTCCAACGTGACCGCGCCGTTGAAGACGATCCACAGCAGAAAATAAATCAAGAACATAGCGCACCTCCCTACAAGTATGTTATTTTAATCCGAATCGGGCTTGAAGTAAAGAGTTTTTTATATGAAAAGCACCCCTAAGACCGTGGTCTTAAGGGTGCGTAAGCGCAACTCTGATTCTGTCAGCTCCCGGCTGGAATCACTCTTTCATCTTATCAATGTCCGTCAGGTTGACGCCGGCCACCGTCAGAATCGCTTTTAAAGAAAGATATTCGTCCTTCAGCTTTGCGTATGTCCTTTCCGCGTTCTCTTCTTTGGCCAGAATCATATAGTCCTGAATCTTTTTAAAATCGTCGATGGCTGCTTTCATGATTTCCAGGCCATTTGGCATATCATCACCCGCTTTCCGTTGATACAGTTTTATATCACTTCAATCCGCTCGAAATATTTCAGCAAAATGCCCGCGCAGTTCTGGATGCCGAACTGGGAGGTGTCCAGGATCATGTGGTAGTTGTTCACGTCCCCCCAGACCTTTCCCGTATGCCTGTAATAGTACTCGCTGCGGGCCCTGTCGTTCTCCTCCAGCATGGCCTTGGCCTCCTCGTAGGGCAGGGACTTCTGGCCCATGACGCGCCGGATGCGGTCCTCCTTGTCGGCGCAGACGTAGATGTTGAACACGTTCCCCTGATCCCGCAGGATCTCCGAGGCGCAGCGCCCTAAGATGATGCAGGAGTGAGAGGCCAGCTCCCTGATCAGCTCCGTCTCGTCCGCATAGCTATGGCCCTCCAGCTCATGCTCTATGTACGCCTTGTCATACACCGGAATGTCCAGTTTCTCAGACAGCTCCGCCGCAATGGTGCTGGCACCGGTTCCAAACCTTCGACTCATGGTGATTACCAGATTCATACGCGTTCCTCCCCATTTGGCCACATACCTGCCTAAATTTAAGGAGATTATACCACATTCCCGGGCCAGTTACAACCCCGCAGGCGAACCAAGTTATGGCAGTTGACTATTATGGCAACGGTTCAGAAGGAATCTGCGCCGCTGCCGTCATATACATGGCGCAAGGCGCGCAGGCTTAAGGCTTAGGGTTCAAAGGCTCAGGCAGGGCAGATGCAGGTGGGGCGGTGCATGGGCGTGCGGATGTCCGTGGGCTCCAGCTGCCCTGTGGCCAGATTCATGCGCAGGGCCGTGATCTCATCGGAGCCCTGGTTGGCGATCACCACATATTCCCCCATGACGGCAAAGTCCCTGGGAACCTTTCCTCCTGTGGGAACCGTCTGGCACAGGCGCAGCCCGCCGTCCTCCTGCATCGAGAACACTGCGATGCTGTCATGGCCCCGGTTGCTGACTAAGAGCCTGTCCCCGTGGATACGGATGGCGGCGGCCGTGTTCTCCCCGTGAAAGGATTCCGGCAGGGCCGAGACCATCCCCTCCGGCACGTACTCCCCCTCCTTTTCCCGGAACAGGGCCACACTGCTGTCCAGCTCGCAGGCCACGTAGATCAGCCCGGGGATGCCGGGGTGGAACGCCAGATGCCTGGGGCCTGCACCGGCCGGAAGCCTCAGGGGCTTTCCCGTATCCTCCAGGCGTCCTGTTTTCCTGTCCAGGCCGTAGATATGCACCAGATCCGTGCCCAGATCCACTACAAAGGCCCGCTCCCCCCTGACACAGGAGAAGTGGACATGGGGCCCCTCCTGCCTGGCGGGGTTCCTGCCGCTGCCGCTGTGCTGGATGAAATCCGCCTCACGGACAGGGATTCCCTCCCCGTCCAGCCCGAAAGCCGCCAGGGAGCCGCTGGTATAGTTGGCCGTGAGCAGATACCTCTCCCCTTCGTCCAGGCAGATGTGGCAGGGATCTGCCCCTCCGGTGGAGAGGCAGGCCCTGGGCTCCAGCCCCTGCTCCCCCATGGCGAATGCCCGGATCCGCCCCTGGGGCGACAGCTCCTCTACCGAATACAGAACCGTCTTCGCCCTGTTCAGGCCAATCCACGACGGGTTCTCCGCCCCCCGATAGCCGTAGACCTTCACCATCTGCCCGGTTTCCGTATCCAGTGAAAATCTGGCAATCGTCTCCTCCTCTTTCGTCCCATAGGAACCTGCCCAAAATTCATATCTCATCCGAAACGCCTCCCACATTGCCTTCCTGTAAATGCAAATCTCCCAATCCGCCTGATCCAGTCAGCTAGGAAGGGATATATCTGCTCAGCCTGCCGCTTCCCTCGGCCTTTAATTTCCCATCCGCACAGAGCTCCCGCAGCAGCCGAAAGGCTTTCGTCGTACCGGCCTGGATCAGCTCCTCCACCTCTTTCCTGCTGACGGAACCGTTTTCGGCGGCAAAATCCAGGACCATCTGCCTCTGCTCCTCCGGCAGGTCCCTCTCCGCCGTCCTCTGCTCATTGCAGTTCGGCAGCGTCACCCGGAACACGCCCTTCGCCGTCTCAAATTCCGGCTGCCTTTTCTTTCCCGCGTATACGCGTCTTATTTTTCCGATGCCCGTGCCATAGCTTTCAATCAGCCGCATCCTGTAGAACACCGCCGCCAGATTCGGATTCCTGGACTGGGACGCCCCCAGGAATATGGAATCCAGGTCAAGCCCGGGAACCAGTCCTCCCAGGGAGACGAATTCCATCCTGTCGTCATAGATATTGATGATCGTGCTGCCGCTGAAGGAATAATCTCTGTGCGTAAGGCAGTTCAGCCACGCCTCCCTCACCGCCTCCTCCGGGTAGTCCCTGATATCCGTCCGCTCAAGCCCCGAAAAAACGGCCTTTGTCTTGTTGTTCATGTCAATGAGGCGGTATACCTCCTCCATCTGCCTCAGGATAGAGCCGGAGAATTCCTGCCTGTCCCTGAACACGGCCTTATCCGTCCCCTGGAACAGGGCGACCTTTGTGGTGGATTCGCACTGATCGGACAGCAGCAGGGCAAGATTGGTGTACAGCCCGTCTTCCCCGATCAGCCGCAATGTCCGCATCTGGGGTTTTCCATGCTCTATATCCCTCCTGTCCAGCTCCTCCGCCAGCGTCCGGAACGTGAGGTCCTGCCGCAGGCTTCGGCAGGCCTCAAAGGATCTGCCCGTGTTCTGGACAATCATTTCCCGGATCCCCTCGTCCGTCATGGGCTGGGAGGAGCTTCCCTTCCTGACATAGACGCCGGAAGGCTTCAATCCCTTTTCCCTGATATAATAAGGACGGTTCGTGCCCGTAGAGACGGTGACCTCCACAATGTCCTTCCCCTCCTGCCGAATCGTATGGATATCCACGAAAGGCATGATATCCGGAGCGATTGCGTCCTTCAGGGAATTCGCGAGCTGGAGCATCACCCCATCCGGGTCGTCGATGCCGCAGACACTGCCGTCCTTCCGGACCCCCACCAGGACGCTTCCTCCGTCTGTATTGGCAAAGGCGACCACTTCCTTGCGGATCTCCGGGACATATTCCTGCTTGAATTCTATGTCCTGATTTTCAGATAAAGCCATGGCAATCCCTCCTTTCCTACTCATTATACACGAGAAAGAATGAGAAAGCAAGGGAAAGAAAGAAAAAGCCGACGGCAGGCCAACGAATCACCCGCTCAATGCCCAGAGGTTCCGGATCTGGCTCCGCAGGACGTCGAATTCCCACTGCTTCTCGCTGTTGCTCCTGCGGTTGGGGTCGTTGACGTAGAAGCCGTTCCCGTCATAGCCCCGGATCAGGATGAAATGGCCCTCTGTGGTAAAGTCCCCGGGGCCCATGCTGCAGACAATCAATTTTCCGTCATCCAATGCCTGTTTCATCACACTTTCGTCCAGAGGCAGCTCCTCCCCCCCGAGCCCAAGCTTCCCTACGCCCTCTGTCCAGAGGCTCCATTTCGTCCCGGCGTCCTCGGTGTAGTAACCGTTGTCATAGGCAAAGGCCGCCATCTCCCGGGGCGTCATGGCGGCATCCCCGGTGAAGTGCAGATAGGCCATGGTCAGGCACACCGGCCCGCAGCCCGCAAGGCCTATCATGTTGCTGCCGTAGGCGTCGTAGCCCCAGCGCTTGTCCCATTGCATCAGGAGAGGGACGCTGCCGCTACGTAGCTCCTGTGTCAGGTCTATGGGCTGGCTTTTGTAGGCCTCCCGTTCCGGATAGCTTTCTACATAGTCCGCCGCCTCTTCATTGCGCTCCAGAAGCTCCGCCAGCTTCTCCCCGTACCTGTCCCCATACAGGGCGGCTGCATCCTCCTCCGGGAGGATCAGGCTCCTGGTCTCCTCCTCCCTGCCCATTCCCAGAGCCCGGCCCAGGGAAGCCGCCAGGGCGATCCCGCCTTTGACCATCACCAATATGCCGAACACCAGGAACAGGCATACCGCGAACCTCAAAAATCCCAGGGCCTGCCGCCTCCTTCTGCGCCTCCTGCACAGCTCCCGCCGGGCAGCGGCTGAGCGCGTGCCGGTGCGGCTCCTGTCCTGCGGCCTGGGGCCTTGCTGCCTGATATCCGAAATTTTGGCGCTGCGGCCCTCCGTTCCCTGGCGGCCCCGGCTCCCTGTTCCCTGCTGCCCTGCGCTGAACCGTTCCATATATGGCTGCACAGTCCTCCCGCCAGCCGCGTTTCCCTCTATCGTCCTGTAATATCCCATCATGAAGACCTCCTGCTATCTGGATTATAAAATAGCAGGAGGCCTTGGTTTTTTACTTTTCTATTGTGTAAACATTAAGATTTAATAAAGCTTTGGATGCGGTTCCCCCGAAAGCTGGTCCACGTTCACCCTTTCCTCGTCCCCGAAGACCAGGAAGCCGCTTCCGTTGTAATACTCATAGCCCACGATCTCCTGGGGGCCTCCCTTGCCCTCCCGCATCGGCAGGTCCACCTTCGCGCCGATCGGATACCGCTGCACCATCTCCAGGAATGATATCATCGCCCT
>CAMTBF010000110.1 GCA_947068385.1 uncultured Lachnospiraceae bacterium | reverse complement strand
GTATGGAGATATTTGCCGCACATGCGGCGATGGCAGGGGCGTCTCCGCTCCCTCCAGGGAGACCTCCCTGTCCGGGCGAATGGTGTTCAGATAGTCCAGATACAGGAGGGGCACCTTCTCGATGAAGAAGTATACCGTATCCGTGGGTATGGTGATGACAGGCTGCTCCTTCACCTCCTCCTGCTTCCGGAGGAACTCGATCAGCTCATAGTGGTATCCCCGCCCCCAGGTCATCTGCTGCTCGTCATTGGCGGAGCAGATGGTCCAGGAGCTGTCCCCCCTGTTCTCATGCAGGATATTGGTGAGGCATGTCATGGCGTCATTGGATTCATAGGCACTTAAGCATACAGGCCTCCTCACGCCTGTCAGCGCCACCGCCACACAGGCCGCGGCCAGGGCCGCCACAGCGCCCCCATCGATCGCCCGCTTCTCCCGGAACAGCAGATACAGCACCGCGTCCAGGCAGAGTCCCCATACAATCGGAAGGCCATATCCGATGTAAACGGAATACCGTGATACCTCTATCAGCTGGGGCAGCCCCAGCTTTGCCGAGGCCTGGAGGATGCACAGCACCCCCATGAACACCCCGACGGAGATCAGCGCTCCCCCGTAATCCGGCCTGCGGAGGACCAGCCACAATGCCCCCAGCGCCAAGACCGCTCCCACGCTCCCCAGCATGAACCGGGCCACGTCCATGCTGTCGTTCGTAACATAATATTTTAGCTCCTCCAGGACGCAGACAAGCCCTTTTTGAAGCCTCCGGGCCAAAGCGTCTCCCTGAGGCGCTTTTTTCCCGCTGTCTTGCGTCCCGCCGCTGTCCTTCTTCCCGTCCTCTTCGGAGCCGCCCTTCCCTTCCGCGCCGTCCTCTTCCTCCTCTCCCCCGCCGGAGGAGAGCATGTTCATGCCCCAGTACAGGGAGCCCTGCAGAGGCCGTCCCATGGCATAGGCCGCCGCCATGGGCAGCACCGCGATCAGGATGCCGGTGATCCCCGCCAGCATCAGCCGCTTCAGATACCGCCAGCGCAGGCACCGGAAGGCATACCCCACGCCTATCCCAAGGCACAATAGCCCCGCCGCTATGGTGTCGTAAAAGTGGACCGTCAGCGTCATGGATATGGCGATGGCGAACAGGGCAAGGTGCTTGCCGCCCACGGGGGCGAAGTCCTTCTCCCGCAGAAAGGCGATGGCGAACCAGGCGGCGGGCAGCAGGAAGAGCATCCCATACTCCTGGGGCAGCGCCGTGTAATATCTGTAATAGGTATATTGATAGAAGACGCCCGAGGCCACATAGGCCATGACCCCGATGTAAGGGGTGTATCTCGCCTTGCATACCAGCCGCAGGAAGGCCAGCAGCATCAGGTGGATCATCAGCGTCTGGGGCAGCGCGAACACCCGCAGCAGCACATAGGTGGGGATGGCGAACACCTCGTGCAGGTAATAGATCACGCAGTGGAAGCCAAAGGGATAGATGCCGTCCACGAAGATGTTGTTGTTCTCCATATGGTTGATCCAATAGTTGTGCAGCACCACGTCGGAGGCGCAGTAGCCGTACACATTCACCGTGTTAGTCCCGTATATGTAGAGAATCAGCGCCACTGTCCCCGCCCCCAGCAGGGCCTCCGGCCAGCGGGGCGCAAGCCATTCCCCCAGCCATCCGGAGGACATCCGTCCCAGCCGCTTCCCCAGCCGCAGCATCAGCGTCCTGCGCCCCAGCTCCCCCTCAAAGACCTGCCGCAGCTGCTCCAGCCGCCGCTCCAGCCGCGCCCCCAGGGACGCCTTCCATTGAAATGCCGCCACCGCCATAAAGGGGGCAAGCGTCCCCAAAACCAGCGTCAGCCTGCCTGAAATATGGAGCAGCTGCAGCAGGTACACCAGGTTCATGCAGTAGAAATTCCCGATCATGAAACATGCCATGAACCTGGCAGGCAGCCTGAAACCTGTCAGCCTCCGGCGCAGCAGCGCCCACGGCAGCAAAAGCGTCGCCGTCAGGTAGGCCGCCGCCACCCCTATGGTCTGCAATATCGTAAGCATCGTCATTGACATCTCACAAGCCCATGCCTTTCCACAGCCTGCCCGCCTTCATGGAGCAACTGTCTCAGCTGAAGATACGGATCAGCTCCAGCGTCTCATTGTCAATCACCACATTGGATCCCTTCAAAGCCTCCAGCGTCTCGAAGAAGCCCTCCCTGTCCTGCCTGGCGAAGGCAAGCTTTAGCCTGCAGGTATAGCTGGGCAGCTCCTCCGGGAACTGCTCCTTCATCCGCCCGCACCATTTCGAAGCCCTGTCGAACTCCTTCATCTCCAGCGCCCGCAGGCATACCTCCTCATACCGTTCCAGGGTAAGCCTGGAGGGATCCTTCCCATAGAGCGATTCCGCGCTCTCCGTCAATATATTCACGAATTTCCGCTGCTCATGGTCGGAGAAGATCCGCTGCCGCAGGATATTGTCCATATAGTCCAGGAGAATCTCCTCGCATTCCGTCTCCCCCGGCTCCTCCTCCTGAATCTGCCGCCACAGCCTCTGCACATAGAGGCGGAACTTGTTCAGCTCGTCGGACAGCACCGCCGCCGCGTAATGGGAGGCCTCGGAGTCCTCGCTGTCCAGCGCCAGGGTGATGGATGCCAGGGAATTGCGGATGTCCTCCTTGATCACGTTCATCATCACCATGCGCAGGTTCTTCTTCTCGTTGACCAGGATGGCCTCCTCCAGGGGGATGATGTCCCGCTCCCGCTCCTCGTCCGCCTTCATGCGCGTCCTGACCCGCTCCTTGCTGAATATCACGTCCGCCAGGTCCACGTCCTTCCAGAACACCGCCAGATAGAACAGCTGGCCCATGAAGAAGAACAGCGGCCCGATCACCGGGCACAGCACCATCACCAGGAACCGGAGCAGATAGGTCCTCCGGTTGTCGTACAGAATCTCTCCCTTCCCCTCCCCGGCCGCCGCGGCATGGGCGGGCACGAGGAACAATGCCCCCACCAGCAGATACGCCAGCGCCACGGCCAGGTTCACCAGGAGCACGATCAGGAAGATGCGCTCATCCCTCGCCAGTGTCATATCACCGCCTCCTCCACCCGGCATTCATAGCCCGCGCTCCGGAAGCGCTCCTGGATGCCGCCGATGTTCTCCTTATTCGTGTTGGACAGCAGCGCATGGAGCTTTCCCTGCTTCAGGATGCCCAGATAATCCGTCTGCCGGATGGCGCTGCCCAGGGTCTTCGCCACGTTCTCATAGTTCTCGTCTCCTGTGAGGATCTCCAGCAGCACATATTCGGTGAGCCCCTTCTCCTTGGCGTCAAAGAACGCCTTGGCCAGCTGGGTGAAGGCGCTCTCGTCCAGCACGTTCGTCCCCTCCACATAGCGGCGGTTCCTGAGGGCCTCCAGATAGCGGTTGGCCCGCACCACGGCGTTCTGGATCAGGAAGCCTACGATGGTCAGGCGGTTGGCCTCTCCCAATGTCATGCGCTCCCAGGGAATGCCCCAGAGCATCAGGATCAGTTCCATCTCATCCTCCGAGTACACGGCGCTGGCCATCATGGGCATCTTCTCCTCCATCCTCCGGTTGATGTAGACGCGCCCTTCCTTCAGCTCTCCGTACATCTCCTCCATGGCGGTATACTTGATGGAATTGCCCATCTTGCGGGCCTCCGGCGACGTGGCGGAGAACAGCCTGGCGTAATCCCCGTTGGCCACCGTGTACACCGCCACATCCTCACAGTCCATTAACTTCGAGAGTACCTGCGCCGCGTAGAACAGCACCTCCTCCGGGCCGTACTGCTCCAGGGTGGAGGAGATCTCGTAGATCTTCCCCAGGCTGTCCTTGTGGTTCACCACCTGGGACTCGAAATTGTGCTTCATCCGGACATTGCTGTCATTGATCTCCTCGATGTCCCTGAGCTGTCCCTGCAGGTATGCCACCCTGGCCCGGTTCTCGCTCTGGACGAACTGCAGCCGGTCCCTGAGATACCCCACCACCAGCCCGACGATGAACAGCTGCGCCATCCACACATAGGTATTGTAGTCTATCAGCACCTCGAAGCCGCTGCGGGCCCCCATCTGGCCCACGATATAGCCGATCACCGCCAGGAAGCCGGAGAATATGGCCTGCCTCTGGCCATACACCACTGCGAACAGCAGCACATACAGCAGGTAGAAATCCAGGCGCGCCACGAACTCGCTGTTCGCCGCATTGTTGTACAACAGGAAAAATGGGATGAAGCATATCAGGTTCTCGATATAGGGGAACATCGCCCTGAGAATCCTGCGCGTGTTGTTCCAGGCCCTGACGGCCAGACCGCCCCCCGCGTCCTCCTCGGAGATGAAGGACGCGCTGTGGCGTTTCATGAACTGGGCGACCTTCCTCGCCCCTGTATCGTAATGGTTGAATATCTCCTGGCCGAATTCCTCTGCATACCTTTTTCCGTCTAGAACCAGACGCTCCCCCGTTCCCACGGTGCTGTCCACCACCTCGATGCCGGAGCCCAGCTCCTCCTGAATCATCTTCGCCAGCTCCATCTCCCCTGTCTCCTCCCCGGAGGAAATGTGGTAGCAGGCATGCTTGGGGGATTCTTCGCAGATGAGCCTGTAGATCTGCTCCACCGCGTCGTTCAGATAGATCATGGAGAAGATCCGTCTCTCATTGGCGGATATCTTTCCTGTCTTCAATGCCTCCCGGCACATCCGAAAGCAGGGATCGTCCTCCCTCTCCCCCTTTCGGGGCACCCAGTACAGATGCCCGAAGCGCAGGACCATCGTGTCCGTCCCCTGCGTCCTGCGGTAATTGGCGCAGGTCTCCTCCCCCTGGGCCAGGGCCATGGCCCGGAATCCCTTGGGAGATACGGGCTCCTCCTCCCCGATGTCGTCTATGTAGGGCGCGCCGAACACCTCCTGGGAGGAGAAATACAGGAAGCGCCCCTTCTTCATCATGCTGCAGGCGGACAGGATGTTCATCAGCCCTGCCATGTACCGCACGCCGTCCTGCCTGGGGGACTCCCAGGTGAAATTGGTGTCGTAAGCGCCGGTGAATATGGTCACGTCCGGCTTCACGCTCTCCAGGATGTCCTTGATGCTCCCGCTGTCGTAGGGGAAATCGTACCTCTCGAAGACGCGGCTGTAGGAGGACTTCTTCCCCTTCTGCCCTGTCAGCAGATAGACCCTGTGGCCATTCTTGTTCAATTTGTCAATCACAGCGTTCATCAGCGCGCTGCCGCCGCCCACCAATAATATGACCATGCCCCCAACCTCGCCTGTCCCTTCCAGCTTATCGCGTCAGTATTTTGGTAATAATTATAGCACCCTGTAGTCCAAAGTCAATAGTCCCGGGGCGGCTCCGGATTTATTACACTCTCTGTACTAATTCCGGGGGCTGTCCCGGACTATCCCCGGGTAGGGAAAAAAGGATCCCCGGGCCGTGATGCGCCGCCACGTCCGGGGATTGCTGCGTCCTCTGTTCTATCTGTCATACAATGAGCATGGCGTCTCCAAAGCTGAAGAACCGGTACCGCTCCCTGACAGCCTCCTCATAGGCCGCCAGCACATGCTCCCGCCCCGCCAAAGCGGACACCAGCATGATCAGCGTGGACTCCGGCAGGTGGAAATTGGTGATCAGCGCGTCCAGCACCCGGAACCGGTAGCCGGGGTAGATGAAGATGTCCGTATCCCCGCTGCCCGGATGCACCACGCCCTGGTCGTCCGCCGCGCTCTCCAGGGTCCGGCAGCTGGTCGTCCCCACGCAGACGATCCGGCCGCCCCGGGCCTTGGTGCCGTTGATCAGATCCGCCGTCTCCCGGGACACCTGGTAATGCTCCGAGTGCATATGGTGCTCCAGCACGTTCTCCTCCTTCACAGGCCGGAATGTCCCAAGCCCCACATGCAGGGTCACATAGGCCAGCTTTACCCCCTTCTCCTCCAGCCGCGCCAGCAGCTCTCTGGTAAAATGAAGCCCCGCCGTAGGCGCGGCGGCAGAGCCCTCATGCCTGGCGTAGACCGTCTGGTAGCGGTTCCTGTCCTGGAGCTTATGGGTGATATAGGGCGGCAGGGGCATCTCCCCCAGCCTGTCCAGCACCTCCTCGAAGATTCCCTCGTAGTCGAACCTTACCAGCCTGTTGCCCTCCTCCACGGTGTCCAGGATCTCGGCCTTCAGCAGGCCGTCCCCGAAGGTCAGCCGGGTGCCGGGGCGGCATTTCTTGCCGGGCCGCACCAGGGTCTCCCAGACATCGCCGCTTATGCGCTTCAGCAGCAGCAGCTCCACATGGGCCCCGGTGCCCTCCCGCTCCCCCAGGAGCCTGGCCGGGATGACCCTGGTGTCGTTCAGCACCAGGCAGTCCCCGGGCCCCAGGAAGTCCCCGATCTCCCGGAACACATGATGGGAAACTGCCCCGGTGCGCTTGTCCAGCACCAGGAGCCTGGAGGAGGTCCGCTCCTCCAGGGGATCCTGGGCTATCAGCTCCTGAGGCAGTCCAAAATAAAAGTCCGATTTCAGCAGACGGCCGTCCATTACATCCCTGCCCCTTCCGCAAACACCATGTAGCCGCGGTAGGTCTCGTATACGTCAGCCTTGCTGGTGGCCTCCCAGGGCGCGTGCATGTTCAGCACCGCCACGCCGCTGTCGATCACGTTCATGCCATACTCCGCCAGGATGTACGCGATGGTCCCGCCGCCGCCTACGTCCACCTTGCCCAGCTCCGCGGTCTGGTACACGATTCCCTTCTCGTCCAGGATCCTGCGCAGATAGGCTATGTACTCCGCGTTGGCGTCGTTGGAGCCGCCCTTTCCGCGGGAGCCCGTGAATTTGTTGAAGACCATGCCCTTGCCCACGAAAGCGGCGTTCTTCTTCTCGAAGCAGGACGCATAGGCGGGATCGAAGCCTGCGCTGACGTCGGAGGAGAGCATGCAGCTACGGGCCAGGCACCTCCTGACGTTCAGCTCACTGTACTCGCCCATGAGGTTCATCAACTCCGCCACGGCGTTCTCAAAGAATCTGGACTGCATGCCCGTAGCGCCTACGGAGCCAATCTCCTCCTTGTCCACCAGGATGCAGCAGAGCGTCTTCTCCGTGGCCCCTACGTCCAGCATGGCCCGCATGGACGTGA
This sequence comes from uncultured Lachnospiraceae bacterium, assembly GCA_947068385.1. Taxonomy (GTDB): domain Bacteria; phylum Bacillota; class Clostridia; order Lachnospirales; family Lachnospiraceae; genus Acetatifactor. The sequence continues at coordinate 2,261 of CAMTBF010000110.1, read as the reverse complement.
AGGCGCAGACCCTGTCGTCCTGGCCGTAGCCCAGGATCATGCTGCGGTCGAAGCCCACCTCTCTGGTCTTGCCGGCAGGCACGATCTCCAGCTCCGCGGAGAGGAAGTCCTCCTCTTCCATGTCATAGGAGGCTTTCAGGATGTCGAGGATGCCTGCCTTGATGGCCTCCTTGGCCTTCTCCTCCTTGCCCTCTTTTTTGTCCTCCTCTTTCTCCTCCCCGGTCAGGACGATGGGCTTGCTGCCGATGATCAGATCCAGGGCCTCCCCCTCGATGACCTTGGAGGCCTTCTTCTCCATCTGCTCTGCTGCCAAGTGCACCAGGAGATCGGATATGAAGAAGACAGGGTCGTCATCATTCTCTCCGATGTTCATCTCAATCGTGGTGCCGTCCTTCTTCACCACCACGCCGTGGAGCGCCAGGGGCAGGGCCACCCACTGATACTTCTTCACGCCGCCGTAATAATGGGTATCCAGGTACGCGAAGCCGCCCTCCTCATACAGGGGGTTCTGCTTCACATCGATCCTGGGGCTGTCGATATGGGCGCCCAGGATGTTCATGCCCTCCGCCATGGGCTTCTCCCCGATCTGGAACATGGCGATGGACTTGTTCATGCATACGCTGTACACCTTGTCCCCCTTCTGGGGCTTCTTTCCATCCCGGATCAGGCCCTCCAGCTCCTGATAGCCCTCCGCCTCGATGGTGTTCACGATGGTATCGATGCACTCCCTCTCTGTCTTGCCGTTGTCCAGGAAGTCCCTGTACTCCCGGTTCAGGCTCTCCAGCTTCTCCAGCTGCGCCGCGTCATAAGTCTCCCACGTCACTTTTCTTTCCATTTTTCTTTCCTTTCCTGCCGGAAAATCTATTATCCGACATCTAAGACCATTCTATCATATTCCGCATCCTATGGAAACCCTTTCCGTCATTTTATTCCGTCATGCCTGGCCATATCGACTGCCACAGCCAGATCATCTGGCCACCTTGTCGAAATACGCCTTGATGTTCTTCTTGATCTCATCCGACTTCATGGACTTGGGCAGGTAGCCCGCAGGCTTCAGGGCCACCACGTTCCTGACGCTCTCCCTGTCCGTCCTGCCGGTGAGGAAGATGACGGGAGTACTGGCCAGCTCCTCCTCCGCCCGGATCATCTCCAGCACCTGCTTCCCGTCGCAGACAGGCATCTCGTAATCCAGCAGCACCAGGTCCGGTCTGTCCAGGGTCATGCTCCGGATGGCCGCCACCCCGGACTTGGCCAGGCTCACCTCATAGGTATCCTCCAGCAGCCTCTTCATGGCCTGCAGCATCACGTCGGAGTCGTCCACCACCAATATCTTCTTTTTCTTCTCCGCCTCATGGTTCTCCAGGTATTTCTTGATCTCGGCCATGGCGTTCTCCGCGCCGATGGACGTGGCTATCTCCTCCTCCAGCAGATGGGGGGCCATGACGCTGTAGGCGAAGTACCCCTCCTTGGTGGAGAACAGCAGGCTGCACTGAGGGTTATGCTTCTCGAAAGCCCTCTGGAACTGATCATAGTTCAGCAGGTTCTCCTCCCTGATGTCAAACTGCTCGGCATTGGGGAAATGCGTCTTGATGCGCTCCACGAACTGTTTTGCCGCATACCTGGTGGCGTTCATCATCATCACGTCCACGCCGTCCGACTCGGCCCCGATGAGCTTCCCTATGGTATTGACGATTATTCTGTCTTCAAATACCAGGAAGAACTCCCATCTGTCCCCCCGGTCCGTGCCATAGACCAGCCGGTAGTAGATCCCCTTGCCGAACTTCTCTCCGTTGTAGCTCTCGCTGATGACCTTGGCCTCTATCTGGAACATCTCGTAGAGCAGCTCCGCCACGGTGTTCTTCATGGCGATCTGCTTTTCCTCCGGCAGCAGGTCGCCCCACTTGCTCTCCGCCTTCCCCACGATTGCCCGGTCTTCCGTCAAGGTGTGCCCGATCAGCCATCCGGCGCACACGCCCAGGAAGTGCTTCACCGACTCCATGGAATAATAGCTCTCCGCCAGCTCCTTCTCGATCTCGGGGAGGGTCTTCTTGCGGAAAGTGTCATGGATCCGTCTATGTGTCTCATATCCTTCATAGCCTATGGACGCCATATAGAGCTCTTCCTCCGCGAAATGCTTCATGGCATGCTCCTTGAAGTACTTGATGCCCTCCTGATAAGCCCAGCGGCTCTTCTCGTCGTTGTCGTCATAGGCAGAGAGCTTGTTCATGATCGTGAACAGCTTCCTCTGCTCCTTCTACACA
>CAMTBF010000109.1 GCA_947068385.1 uncultured Lachnospiraceae bacterium | reverse complement strand
TCTTCGCAGGGCTTCATCTGTTTGGCGATACCCGCAATATCAGCCGCCTCTTCCCGCTGATGATCGTCTTTATGATTCTGCAGCTTTTGACCAACGGCGCGAAGATGTGCGTTACCGCCGGCAATACCGCGTTCATGGCAGATGTCATCGACTATGAGCTGGACAGGGGGGGCAAGTACATCCCTGCGGTAGTGACAGGCGTCTATAGCCTCATCGATAAGCTCGTATCCTCTTTCAGCGCCCTGATTGCCACGGCGGCCGTGGCCCTGATTGGCTACACCCAGACCATGCCCCAGCCCACGGACGAACTGACGGGGGGCGTCTTCTGGATGACCATGGTGCTGATGTATGGCATGCCCCTGGGGGGATGGGTGGTCACGCTGATCGCCATGCGGTTCTGCAGCCTGGATAAGGAGGAGATGGTGGAGGTGCAGAAGCGCATCGCCGAGAAAAAGGCCGCGGCAAAGCAGAACGCAGCATAGGCGGCGGTCTTGCATATGAGAACCGCAGGCTGCCGGAGAAAGGATCCGGATACAAAGAATTTAGATACAAAGAATTTAAGATACAAAGAATTTCTATACGTATAGAAAGGACAGACGGATTATGCTGATAGAAAGCAAGGAATTTGGACGCATCGAGATCCGGGACATCCCGCTTCCCTGGGAATCGGAGGACATTTCCGGCACATATACTTATTCGGGCAGGGTGCTGGTCTCCTACGGCACGGCTGAGGAACATGACGGAAAGGACTGGTATCATGTAGTCACGATGAATGATGACGGAACAGACGTCAGGGAGGTCTTCGACGGGGAGATTCCCCGGCTCCCCGGGGCGAACGGCATCCGTTGGATGTGCTTTGCGGACAATAGGAGGATCTTGCTGGGGGATTATGTGCTGGAGTGCAGCCCGGACATCGACCATTGTGGAGAGGCGAAGCTGGTGCGCCAGTGTTATCCGGAGCATCTGGAGCATGGGGAGAATATCTTCATGCACTGGTCGGAGATCGTGATCGCCCCGGACAACAGGCACATGGCCTGGACGATGCTGACGTCTACGGGCTCCATGAACTATCTGGGGCGGCTGGAGCGGGAGGAGGATTGTTATCGGCTGGAGGATATATGCGCCATCAGCAGCGACAGGCTCTGTGGGCCGGATCCGGAGCATGAGGGATACAGCGTCACGCTGCCGGCCAGAGGCGGGGAGCTGAAGCAGTTCGTCCGGGGCGGCAGGGCCCTGTCCATGGCGGGCGGCGGGGACAGCGTCAGCGAGAGCATGGTGCTGGCCTTGGACAGCGAGGAGCTGATTCAGATTACCGATACGCCGGGGTATGAGGAGACGACTATCTTCTCGGCGGATGAAAGGCTGGGGGTGGTGATGTCCACCCGGTTCTCGGAGAAGACGAACTGCGGGGTGTTCGGCCTGGTGCCCCAGCCGCAGTCCATGGCGGTGCGCAGCAAGTTCATCAATTGCCTTTATATGTATTGCGTCAGCGGCGTGCGTGCGTTCCGGAAGGGGAACGTGGGGCCAGTGCTGATTGACATTGAGAAGTCCCGGAAGGAGGGCAGGGGCCATGCGGGGGTGGATTTGAGCGACCCGGAGGGGAAATGGGTGTATTATTCCCCCATCAGCTGGCATCCGGACAGCACCCGGGCTATGTGGAACGAGGGGACGCGGCCTGCGGAGGGGCCTGTGAAGAAGCGGCTGCGGATGTGCCGTCTTCTGGATTATGTGCCTGGGAGGCCGGTGCCTTTCGGGGTGACCCCGGAGAAAGGGGAGATACCTTATGCGCTGCCCGGGGAGGCGCCCCAGTGCAGACCTATGGAGGATGTGTTTTCCATTAAGATCAAGGGGAAGGCCAGAGGGTATGTGCTGAACGAGGGCGGGACGGGGAATCCGCCTGTATACCGGACGGTATATGAGGATTTCAGCGATGACGGGGAGACTTTTTATAATGGCAGTATGACGGTTACGGCTCCGGCCAGCATATTCGCGCCGGGGAAGACGGTGTTCGAGGCTGACCTCTCCGTCACCGGGAAGCATACCGGGGAGATGAAGCTGCGGGCGGTGTTCGACAGGGCTGACGTGCATGCACCGGCTATGCTCTCCTTTGCGGAAGGCGGGGATGGAGAGCCGGAGAGCCGGGGGTATTCGGCTTATGACGGGGTGGTGTTGGATATCAGGGACATGGAGCCGTAAGGAGGACATAAAATCATGAATGCAATCCGTCTAAGGACAGAACATATGGAGAATCCTGTTGGGATTGATGTCAGGGAGCCCTATTTATCCTGGAACTGTAGGAATGGAAAAAAGCAGACTGCCTATGAGGTTGAGGCGGTCTGCGGGAATCAGGTCATCTGGGACAGCGGCAAGGTAAGCAGTGATAGGATGAACGCTTTGTTTGGTGGGGGAGTGGGCAGCAGGCAGAGGGTTTTCTGGCGGGTGCGGCTGTGGGACGAGGAGGACAGGGCCGGGGACTGGAGCGAGGAGGCCTTTTTTGAGATGGGGCTTTTGGAGCGGGAGGACTTCGTGGCGAGATGGATCGATCCGGAGCCGGACGAGGATGCTTCGGGAGACGGCCCTCATCCCCATAAGCCTGCAAGCTATCTGAGGACATCCTTCGTATTGGAGAAAAAGGGGGAAGCCAGGCTATACATCACCTGTCATGGGCTGTATGAAGCGTTTCTGAACGGGAAGCGGGTGGGGGAGTTTGTGCTGGCGCCGGGGACTTCCACTTATGACAGGCGGCTGTTCTATCAGACTTATGATGTGACGGAGCTGTTGGCGGAGGGCGAGAACCAGGTGCAGGTGATCCTGGGGGACGGATGGTACCGAAGCTGTTCCGGCGTGGACGGGGACAGGAACCTGTATGGGGAGGATGTGGCGCTGTACTTCCAGTTGGAGGTGGAGGGCAGGGCGGTGTGCGTCTCCGATGAGAGCTGGGAGGCTTCCCAAAACGGGCCGATCCGCCAGGACGATATGCAGCAGGGCGAGGTGGTGGATGCCAGGCTGGAGGAGATCGGGGCGTATCATGGGGTCAGGACAGCGGAATTCGGGGTGGAGAATCTGGTCTGTTCCAATTGTGTGCCTGTCGTGGAGGGGGAGCGGTTCGCAGGAAGGATTCTGGAGACGCCGAATGGGGAGAGGGTCATCGACTATGGGCAGAACCTGGCGGGGTATGTGGAGTTTACCGTCAATGCACATGCGGGGGACCGTATCGTGCTGACCCATGGGGAAACCCTGGACGAGGACGGGAATTTCACCACGGAGAATTTCCAGGACAGGAAGCGCCACAAGGAGGGCGGCATCAGGCAGCAGGTGGTGTATATCTGTAAGGAGGGGGAGAACCATTATAAGTCGAAATTTACGATTTGGGGATTCCGGTACGCGAAGGTGGAGACGGATGTGGATCTGACGGATGCTGTCTTTGCTTCCATAGCGGTGTATTCCCGGATGGAGCGACTGGGGCGGTTTGAGTGCTCCAATGAGGCCGTGAACAGGCTGGTGGAGAACAGCATCTGGAGCCAGAAGTCCAATTTCTGCGATGTGCCTACGGACTGCCCTACCAGGGAGCGGGCGGCCTGGACGGGGGATATGGGGGTGTTCGCGGAGGCGGGGCTATATCTGGAGGACTGTTATCCGGTGATCCGGAAATGGCTGGGGGAGTGCAGGCTGAACCAGTACGAGGACGGGAAGATGGCGAACATCGCGCCCAGGAACAACAATCCGTCGTTTTTCACGAGGATGCTGGCGGGCTCCGTGGGATGGGGGGATGCCTGTATCATTGTGCCCTATGCGCTGTATCGGCGGTATGGGGATGTGCGGATCCTGGAGGAGAATTATGACATGATGCGCAGATGGTTCGCTTATCTGGAGAGCCGCGCGGGGAAGGGAGGGCAGCAGGGGACAGAGGTGCAATACCCTCAGGCCCAGCCGCCAATGCCGCAGATGCCAGAGGAGCATCGAGCCGAGGCCGTCAGGATGTCCGCGAATCCGGAGCAGAAACCGGAAAAGGCCCAGGCTATGGCCGTCAGGATGCCTGCGAACCCGGCACAGCCGCAAGGAGAGTCTCTTGCCGCTGCAGGTATGCCCATGGACTTGACCCAGGTACCGGAAGAGTACCGTGCCATGGTGGCCAGCATGCCCAGGGAGAAGCTGGCGGAGATGGTGGAGAAATTCCGGCAGACAGGCGGCAAGGATCCGATGAACGCAAAAGCCAGTAGCAATGGGGCCACAAAGGAGGCGCCTATCCCGAACCCCTACGCCGAATATGCCATCGAGACAGGCGTAGACTACGGCGAGTGGTGCGAGCCGGATGTGGAGGGCACTTCGGTGATGGGCAGGCCCCAGGGCAAGGTGGCCACGGCCTACTTCGCCAGATCCGGCCAGATGCTGGCTGAGATTGCGGGGATCCTGGGGAAAGAGGAGGATGCGTCCAGGTACAGGGAGATTTCCGAAAAAGCCAAAGGCGCATTCCGCCATCTGGCAATGGAGGAGGGCAGGATCCAATCTGACAGGCAGGCGGAATACGTGCGCGCCATTTCCTTTGACCTGCTGGAGGAAGAGGAAAAACGGCAGGCAGCGGCTGATTTGAATGAATTGGTGGCAAAGAACGGTTATCATCTGAACACAGGTTTCCTCTCCACGCCCTTCCTCTGCGGAACGCTGGCGGAGTATGGCTACATAGAGACGGCGTACAGGCTGCTGCTCCAGGACACCATGCCAAGCTGGCTCTATGCGGTGAAGAAAGGGGCCACCACCATCTGGGAGACATGGGACGGCAAGGCCTCCCTGAACCATTATTCCTATGGGGCCGTCTGCGGCTGGCTCTTCTCCGGGGTCTGCGGCATCCGGCTGGAGCAGGGGCGGATCGTCATACAGCCAACGCCCCATGAATCGTTACGGTACGCAAAGGCATCTTACCTGTCCCCGGTGGGGGAGATCGTCAGCGGCTGGCGGTATGAGGGAGAGCGTCCGGTCATAGAGATAGAGATTCCCGCCAATGCGGAGGCGGATGTGATCCTGCCGGACGGAAGGCGGGAGCGGCTGGCGGCGGGGAGGCATAGCCTGAAGCCATAGTGAGGATCACTCCCTGCGGTATGCGGAAGGGGAGCGGCCTGTCTGCTTCTGGAAGAGCCTGCTGAAGTAGAGAGGGTCTTCGTAGCCTACGAGAGAGCTGATTTCCTGGATGGAGTAGCCGGTATTCTTCAAAAGCTCCTTGGCCCTGTCCATGCGGACGGAGATCAGATACTGCATGGGGGTCATTCCCATATAGCGCTTGAAGCAGCGAATGAACCAGCATACGCTCATATGCTGGTTTTTCGCGTATTCCCCGATCTGGATATCCCGGGAGAAGGACTCGTTGAAGAAACGGACGGAGGCCTCCATCTGCTCCTGGTTCCGGTATCTGTCGGCGGAGGATTCCAGCTGGCCGCGGTGGATGAGGCAGAAGAGCTCCCGCAAAAGGGCGCAGAGAAGCTCCTCGAAGCAGGGGCGCTTCAGCTGGAGCTCGGAGATGATGCGTCCAAAAAGCTCCATGTAGCTGGAGGAGGCTCCGCAGAACACCACATGTGTGTCCGAAAAGCCGATATGATCCAGGAGCCCCCGGGCCTCGTAACCGGAAAAGTGGATCCAGCAGACCTCCGGATTCTCCTCCAGGTAATAGTGGTAGCGCTGGCTTTCCCCGGGACGGTAGAGGACCATGGAGCCTGCCGCGACCTCTGTCTCCTGCTCCTGGAAGTAGAAATGGGCTTTCCCTGAGGAGACATAGAGGAGCTGGTAATCCCTGCGCCCCTCCGGCCTTATGGTGGCCATGGACGGCAGGCGGATCAGCCGATAGATGCCGCATCCGCTCACGGAGAGGGGCTGGTCGGATACTTCGGCTTCGCTGTCGATATCTTTGGCATATCCTGTCTTGGCATACATGGCGACGGCTCCTTTCGCATCGTTATGGCCAGTATATCATTTTGTCCATGTTTTGCGCAATAGAAGGTATGGAATTCGCCTTCTTTTTTTCTTATAATGGTGACATCTGAAAATGAACCGACAGAAAAGAGGGAGAATATGATCATACCAAAGTATTACGAGGATCTGAAGGTGCTGCACCTGAACACGATGCCCAACAGGGCGTACTACATCCCGTCGTCGAAACGGCTGGCGGATCCGGTGGAGGGCAGGGAGGAATCGGACCGCTTCGTGCTGCTCTCGGGCGAGTGGAGGTTCCGGTATTTCGACAGCGTCCATGAGGCGAAGGAGGAATTTTTCAGGGAGGGCTATGATACCGGGGGCTTCGACAGGGTGACGGTGCCCGGGGTATGGCAGAACTACGGCTGCGACCGCCATCAGTATGTCAATACCCGCTATCCCTTTCCCATGGATCCCCCGTATGTGCCCTATGAAAATCCCTGTGGGGAGTATGTGCGGACATTTACATACCACAGGGAAGAAAAAGCGCCCAGGGCGCATCTGAATTTTGAAGGGGTGGATTCCTGCTTTTATGTGTGGGTGAACGGCACGTTCATCGGCTACAGCCAGGTCTCCCATTCCACCAGCGAATTCGACGTGACGGAGAGCCTGCGGGAGGGGGAGAACACCCTCTGCGTCCTGGTGCTGAAATGGTGCGACGGAAGCTATATGGAGGATCAGGATAAATTCAGGATGAGCGGGATCTTCCGGGACGTATATCTCCTGAAGAGGCCCCGGGAGGGGATCTTCGATTATTTTGTGAAGGCGCGGCCCACGGAGGATCTCAAAGGCGGGGAGGTGGAGATCGGCTTCCGGTATCTGGACAGGCCGGTGCCCGTGAAGGCCAGCCTCTTCGACAGGGAAGGAAAACTCGTGGCCAGGGCGGAGGCGTCGGAGGAAAAGGCAGTGCTCCAGGTAGCGGAAGCGAAGCTCTGGAACGCGGAGGAGCCCTATCTGTATACATTGGTGCTGGAGACGGAGGACGAGGCGATCACGGACTGCGTGGGCATCCGTGAAATCCATGTGGAGAATGGCATCCTGTACATCAACGGAGCGAGGGTGAAGTTCCGGGGGACCAACCGCCATGACAGCGACCCGGTGACCGGCTTTGCCATCAGCCCCGCCCAGCTCAAGAGAGACCTCCGGATCATGAAGGAGCACAATATCAATGCCATCCGCACCAGCCATTATCCCAATTCACCCTGGGCGTACCAGCTTTATGACCGCTTCGGGTTCTATGTGATCGATGAGGCTGACAATGAGAGCCATGGGACAGGAGAGGTCTATACCACAAGGCAGGAGCGGGAGGAAGGGAAATGGCACTGGGGAGACGCGATCGCGGACAATCCGGAGTTCATCGAACCCACCGTGGACAGGACCAGGCGCTGTGTGGAGCGGGACAAGAACCGGCCCAGCGTGGTGATCTGGTCCATGGGAAACGAATGCGCTTACGGCTGCACCTTTGAGGCGGCGCTGAAGTGGACGAAGGAGTTCGATCCCACCCGCCTGACCCATTATGAGGGGGCCAGGCATGCGCCCCGGGAAGACTGCGACTACAGCAACATCGACCTGCACAGCCGGATGTATCCCGGGCTTGCGGAAATCCACGAGTACTTCGAGAAGGACGGCTCCCGCCCCTATGTGATGTGCGAGTACTGCCATGCCATGGGGAACGGCCCCGGGGATCTGGAGGATTATTTCCAGGTGATCCAGAGCTATGAGGGCTCCTGCGGAGGCTTCATCTGGGAGTGGTGCGACCATGCCGTCGAAATCGGAAGGACTGCCACCGGAAAGAGGATGTACGCCTACGGAGGCGACCACGGGGAATTCCCCCATGACGGGAACTTCTGCATGGACGGGCTGGTATATCCGGACCGCAGGCCCCATACCGGACTGATGGAGTTCAAGAATGTGCACCGCCCCGCAAGGGTGGCGGCCCTGCGCATGGACAAGGCCGCCGGGGAGGCGGAGCTGGTGCTCCACAACTATATGGATTTCATGAATCTGAAGGATTACCTGACCATAGGATATGAGGTGACCTGCGACGGGATTACGGTGGAGAGCGGAACCATCGAGGATCCGGCGCTCCTGGACATTCCGGCCCATGAGGAGAGGGCGGTTCCCGTCTCCTTTGCGGTGCCTGAGAAGGGGAAGGGCTTCCTCAAGGTCTCCTATTACAGGAGGGCAGAGAGCGACCTGCTACCCGCGGGATTTCTGCTGGGCTTTGAGGAGACGGCTCTGGATAATTGTGCAAGGGCGAATCAGAAGGTGGAGGGCATCTTTGCGCCGGGACATGGCAGGGCGCAGTTTGAGATTGGGGAGGATGACCGCAGCATAACGGTCTCCGCCGCGGAATTCTGCTATACCTATGACAAGTACACGGGCCTGTTCACGGAGATGGTCTATGGGAACCGGCCTCTGCTGGAACGCCCCATGGAATACAATATCTGGCGCGCGCCGGTGGACAATGACCGCCAGATCAGGGAGGAATGGGAAAGGGCCGGGTATGACCGCGCCGTCACCAGAGCCTATGAGACCTGCATCAGGGCCGATGAGGAAAAAGCCCAGATAGAGACCGTGCTGTCCGTCTCTGCCGTGCACCTGCAGAGGATCCTGAACATCAGGGCATGCTGGACGATCTGGCCGGACGGCACGATCGACGCGGCCATCCGTGGGGAGAAGAACCCCACCCTGCCCTTCTTGCCCAGGTTCGGCCTGCGCCTGTTCCTGCCTAAGGCCATGGATCGGGTGACCTACTGCGGCATAGGCCCGGTGGAGAGCTATATCGACAAGAAATGGGCAGGCTATCACGGCGTGTTCGATACGGATGTAAGGGCCATGCACGAGGACTATATCCGCCCCCAGGAGAACGGCAGCCATTATGACTGCGACTATGTGGTTCTGGAAAGCGGGAAGGCGGCGCTGACCATAGCCGGGAGGGAGACCTTCTCCTTCAATGCCTCGGTATACACCCAGGAGGAGCTGGCGGAGAAGGCCCACAATCATGAGCTGGTGGAATCCCCCTGCACGGTCCTGTGCGTGGACTATCGCCAGAGCGGCATGGGCTCCGGAAGCTGCGGCCCGGAGCTGGGCACGGAATACAGGCTTACCGGGGAAGGGATGGATTTCCGGATACGTTTGAAGCCGGAGCGCAGATAAGGCCATAGGTATGAAAATCAGGTTCAAGACATTTTTATATGCCGGTACCATAGGCGCGTTTATTGTAGTATTGCTGATAGGTTTTGTGTTGATATCGAGGCTGACGGTACAGCAGATGCAGGACCAAATCAGCGATATTACAGTAAAGGTATTCGAGCAGAGTGAAATCAGCATTCAGAATAAAATGGACATGTATGAGCAGGATATGGCGGATCTGATTGCCAGCCCGAATGTGGAGAAATTCCTGAATGAAGAGTACGCCTGGGAGTATCAGAAGATAGTCAACGACAGGAGATGCATCAGCCTCTTCAACAGCATCATCGGGAAAGACCCTTCTATATTCGGGCTGGCAATCAGATCCGCCATATCCTGCTCATACA
>CAMTBF010000108.1 GCA_947068385.1 uncultured Lachnospiraceae bacterium | reverse complement strand
ATTGGCCACAGCTCTCGCTATTTTGGACTAGTCATTTCCCGACAGCCCCTTTTTTAGACTCACTATTATCAGAAAATTATCTTACTCTTCTGCGTTTTGCCAGAATCACAGTTGCGGCGCCTCCTGCCAGAATCATCATACATACAAACAGCATGATATTCTGGGTATCTCCCGTCTGCGGACTGCTTGAAACTGTCTTGGTTCCTGATGTCTGGCTGCTGCCTGAACCGGAATTCTGGTTATTGGTATTCGCATTATTCTGTCCGCTTCCATTGCCTGAATTCTGGTTATTGTCTGTTCCCGGCTTGTCGTCCGTGCCTGGTTTATCATCCGGATTCGGCTTATCATCTGTGCCCGGTTTATCATCCGGATTCGGCTTGTCGCCGCTTTCCTTTACCACAACCTGGAAAGTCTTTGATACTTCTTTGTAACTTACGGTAATGGTCTGTTCACCGGCCTGGTCCTTATTGTATCCTGTGAGTACGGCCTCTCCCGTCACGTCGCTGCTGGTGCCGTCGCTATATACCGCTGTCACAGCTAATCCAGTCGTGTCTAACTCTTCTCCAACAGTATATTCTGTTTTAACCGGCGGTGTAACCTGAAGGTCTGTAAGCGTCGGAGTGTCTGGTGTCGGCTGCTCCACCGGCGCATCATTATAAACCAATGCATAGGTAGAGAAGCGGTCGGTCTTAAACGTGAGTTTTATACCTTCCAGTATTGTATCCAATATGCTTGGTTCGCCATTATGAATACGGATAACCTTATAGGCTCTGTTGAACGACGGATCTGCATTCACAAGATTCTCCGGCAGGGTAAGCTCGATAGTCACTTCCTTCGCCGTCTCTGTAATGGCCTTCTTCGTATTTTCATCATCTTCAATAGTCTTGAACAGGGACAGATCCAGATAAGCGCCTTCCACATACTGATTATTCAATACGTCTCCCGCAAGTGTATTCTCAACTGCCTGAATATCTGCCGGCGCCCTCTGCGCTATCTCTTCCTTCATCTCGTTCACCTCTTCTATTGGAATGCTATTCTTCCATGATATCTTCGCAGCTGCGAAACTCATAATATTTGACGTTCACATCCGCACTGCTTATGGAACCACAAACAGCGATATCATTGTAGCATAAGGGCCATGGACTTGCAAGTCTTATTTTAAATAAATTTGTATTATTTTACCGGGCATCACTTTACGGACGCCTTCAATGTCCCGTCCTCCACGCCTATCACCACCCTATCGCCGCTTCCCACGCCGTCCGAGAGGATCAGTTTGGCCGTCAGGGTCTCCACATGCTTCTGGATATACCGTTTCAGGGGCCTTGCGCCGTACACCGGGTCGTAGGCATTGTCCACGATGAACCGCTCCGCTTCCTCCGTCAGCTCCAGGCTTAAGTCCCTGTCCGCCAGCCGCCTGTTCAGGTCGGCGACGATCAGTTCCACGATGCCGCCGATGTTCTCTCTGGTCAGCGGCTTGAACAGGATGGTCTCGTCCAGGCGGTTCAGGAACTCGGGCCTGAAATGGCTGCGCAGGTCGTTCATCACCAGCTCCTCGGCCTTCTCGTCTATCTGTCCGTCGGGCCGGATGCCCTCCAGAAGATAGTTCGCGCCGATGTTGGAGGTCATGATCAGGATGGTGTTCTTGAAGTCCACCGTCCGGCCCTGGGAGTCCGTGATGCGGCCGTCGTCCAGAACCTGGAGCAGCACGTTGAACACGTCCGGATGGGCCTTCTCGATCTCGTCGAAGAGCACCACGCTGTAGGGCTTCCTCCTGACCGCTTCGGTCAACTGGCCGCCCTCCTCGTAGCCCACGTATCCGGGAGGCGCTCCGATCAGCCTGGACACGGAGTATTTCTCCATGTACTCGCTCATGTCGATGCGCACCATGTTGTTCTCGTCGTCGAAGAGGCTGGCCGCCAGGGACTTGGCCAGCTCCGTCTTGCCCACGCCCGTGGGCCCCAGGAACAGGAAGGAGCCGATGGGCTTAGAAGGGTCTTTGATGCCCGCCTTGGAGCGGATGATGGCCTCCGTCACCTTGGTGACGCCCTCGTCCTGGCCGATAACCCGCTTATGCAGCTCCTCGTCTAAGTGCAGGGTCTTGTTGCGCTCGCTCTCGGTCAGCTTGGTGACGGGGATCCCCGTCCAGCGGGAGATGATCCTGGCGATCTCGTCCTCGGATACCTTCTCTCTGACCAGGGAGCGCTCCGCGGCCCCGGTCTGCTCCTCCTGCTCCAGCTGCTTCTTTAAAGCGGGCAGCCTGCCGTAGCTCAGCTCCGCCGCCTTCTCCAGATTGCCCTCCATCTGGGCGATTTGAATCTCGCTGTTCACGGCGTCTATCTCTTCACGCAATTTGGATAATTTCTCCACGGAGGTCTTCTCATTGTCCCACTGGGCCTTCCTGGAGGCAAAGCTCTCCTTCTCCTCCGCCAGCTCCTTCTGGAGATCCGCCAGGCGCTCCTGGCTGAGCCGGTCGTCCTCCTTCTTCAGGGCCGCCTCCTCGATCTCCATCTGCATGATCTTCCGCTGCAGCTCGTCCAGCTCCGTGGGCATGCTGTCCAGCTCCGTCTTGATCAGGGCGCAGGCCTCGTCCACCAGGTCGATGGCCTTGTCGGGCAGGAACCTGTCGGAGATGTAGCGGTTGGAGAGCACGGCAGCGCTGACCAAAGCGTTGTCCATGATCTTCACGCCGTGGTAGACCTCGTAGCGCTCCTTGATGCCCCGGAGGATAGAGATGGTGTCCTCCACCGTGGGCTCCTCCACCATGACGGGCTGGAACCGACGCTCCAGAGCCGCGTCCTTCTCGATATACTGCCTGTATTCGTCCAGTGTAGTCGCACCGATGCAGTGCAGCTCTCCCCTGGCCAGCATGGGCTTTAGCATGTTCCCGGCGTCCAGGGCCCCGTCTGTCTTGCCTGCGCCCACGATGGTGTGGAGCTCATCTATGAACAGGATAATCTGGCCGTCGCTGTTCTTCACGTCCTCCAGCACGGCCTTCAGGCGCTCCTCGAACTCGCCCCGGTATTTGGCCCCGGCCACCAATGCGCCCATATCCAGGGCGAATATCTTCTTGTCCTTCAGGCCCTGGGGCACGTCTCCGCGCACAATCCGCTGGGCCAGGCCCTCCACCACGGCGGTCTTGCCCACGCCGGGCTCGCCGATCAGCACGGGGTTGTTCTTGGTCTTCCGGGACAGGATGCGAATCACGTTGCGGATCTCCGTGTCCCTGCCGATGACAGGGTCAAGCTTCTGGTTCCTGGCCTTCTCCACCAGCTCCTGGCCGTATTTCTCCAGGGTGTCGTAGGTGGCCTCGGGGTTGTCGCTGGTGACCCGCTGGTTCCCCCGGACGGTGGACAGGGCCTGGAGGAAGCGCTCCCTGGTGATGCCGTACTCCTTCCATATCTGGGCAATCTCCCGATTAGGGTTCTTGATCATGGCCAGGAACAAGTGCTCCACGGACACGTACTCGTCCCCCAGCTGCTTCGCCTCGTCCTCGGCGTTTACCAGCACCTTGTTCAGGTCGGCTCCCACATATACCTTGCCCCCCTGGACCTTGGTGCGCTTTGCGATGGCCTTCTCCACCCGGTCCACGAAGTGCTCCTTCTGAATCTCCATCTTCTCTATCAGCTTCAGGATCAGGCTGTCCTCCACCTTCAGCAGGCTGTAGAGCAGATGCTCCTGCTCGATTTCCTGGTTTCCATATTCATAGGCCAGCTTTTCGGAGCCCTCCACGGCCTGCATGGATTTCTGGGTAAATTTCTGTATGTTCATGTCTGCCTCCCTCTCTTCCTTATCTGTTCTATATCCAATATAACACCATCTCTGCCAAAATCAATAAACAAACCATAAATTTCTATAAAAAATACACAAACTAACGTTAAAAACAGCCCGGAGACCACCCCCGGGCCGTGCTATATGCCTGTGAGAAACGCCTATTGCCTCAACACTTCCTCAATCTTCTCGATCATCTCGTCCTCCTTGAGCCGGAACTTGATCTCCACCCGCCGGGATGCCGCCATGTCCACCTGATCCGTGGGGTTCCCCTGGGCGTCCGTGGCGTAAATCGGCTGGCTGAAGGAGCGGCCATTGACGGTGAGGATGCTCTTTAGCTGCGCTATCTTGTCCTCGGTGAGGCCGTTCTTCGGATCCATGCAGAATTTCGCCACGGAGTAGGCCCTGTTGTAGGACAGCTCCATGTTGGACTCGTAGGTGCCGTCGGTGTCCGTATGGCCCTCGATGATGATCTCCGCGATATACTCCCGGAACTGGTCCTGCATCAGCACATCCAGGTACATGGGGATGATCTCCTGCAGGGTGCTGCGGCTGTCATCGGACAGGGCGGCGCTGTTGTACCGGAACAGCACGTCCGAGGAAAAGGTGATGGATCCGGTCTGGGCATCCACGCTCATGGCCGAATTGTTGAAGGCGGACTGCAGGGCCCCGATGATGTCCGTCCGGATGCCCACGATGTCCTGCAGCTCCTTTTGGGTGGCCGTCAGCTCGTTCCTGGCGTTCTCGATCTCCAGATAAGCCTTGTTCAACTCGTCCTTGGTCAGGGCGGCATCCGCATAGGCCTGCTGGAGCTCCGCCAGGGAGTTTGCCAGCTCCTGATTGGATTTCTCAATGGCCGCCCTGTACTCCTCCAGGTCCGCCCTTGCATCCTCCAGGTCCTTCTTCGCGTCCTCCAGTTCCTGCCTGGCAATGCCCAGGCTGTTCTGGGACTGCTCCAGATCCACGGTCTTCTGGCGGTAGATGGCCAGGGTGATGGCGATGATCAGCACGAATATCAGCAGCAGCGCCGCCATCATGTCGGAGTAGGACTGCCAGTAGCTGTGCTCCTCGAAGGCCTCTCTTCTCTTTTTCCTATTTTTCGTCATCATACAAAGTCCTCATCTGCTGAAAAGTATACAGCTGGCTGCTCACGTCCCGGCTGATCTCCTCACAGGCCGTCTCCAGTCTGCGCTTCTGCTGCTCCAGCTCCTGGGCCAGGGCTTCCTGGCGCTTCAGCATCTGCGTCATGTTCTCCTGCATGCTCCGGTTGGACTGGGTCAGGGCCTCCACCGCCTCCAGGAGCCGGCTGCCGGTCTCCGCGCCCTGGGCCTGGGCCTGGGACGTGAGCTGCAGCGCGGCGCCCAGCTCCCGAAACTCGGTTCCCATCAGGGACTGGAGCTTATCCATGAAGTTCTGGGCCATCTGCTCCAACTGCCTGGCCTGCTCCCTTGCCTGGCCCCGCTCCAGCTCCAGGAGCTCCTTCATATAGTTTGCCTGGTTGGCCTGGTACACCAGCATGGCGGCGGTGTTCTCATCGCCGGAACTGATGGGCGGCGCGGCGTACTGCCTGTAGGCGCTGAGGAAATAGCTCAGCTTTCCGTAAGCATCCGCCATGATGCTGCGGTAGACGAAGTTGAATATCAGGGAGAAGATGATGCCGTACACCGAGGTGTGGAACGCCACCTTCATCCCGGACAGCAGGGGACCTACATTGTCGGAGATGGTGTAGATGTCGTCCCCGCTGAAGGACCCCAGGCCCAGGGACAGGCCGATGAAGGTGCCCAGGATGCCCAGTCCGGTCATGGTCCCGGAGATGGCGGAATTGTAATGGCTGCTGCCCACCCTGTCCAGAAGCTCCTCGTTGATATAGTCCTCGATGTCGCAGCTGCCCGCATACCTTTTTCCGATGCGGCTGCTGTTCATCTGCTGCAGGAACCTGGTGAAGGCTTTCTTCAGGTTCTCCTCCTCGAAGAAGTCCTTGTCCTTCTCCAGCTCGCTCCAGACATTCTGGTTCCCCGCCTTTTTATAGGCCTCCCGCAGGTCCTTCGCCGCATCCTCCAGCTCGTCCGTCATGCGGTTCAGCCGCATGAAGCTGGCCGCTGAGATCACGAACAGGATGCCGATTATCCCTAGGAAGACCCCATTGATGACCAGGTTGCTGACGGATTCGATTCCTCCGGTAAAGACACCGTTGATGCTCAGCACGAACGCCACCATGGCAGCGTAGACAATAAATAGACCATAAAATAATCTGCTTTTCATTCGTTCCTCCCATTCACCTTATCCTCCACCGTCCAGTTCATTAAGACCCTGTGGTGGAGACAATCCGATTTTATATAGGAATCAGCCTCTCGCCCTGCGATACCCCTTGCCTAATTCCAAATACAGAATACCACATTCCGGCCGCTAAGGGAATCCCTATTTATTTAGAATGTCCAGAACAGATTCTTTTTATGAGACGCAAACAGCCCGGGATATCTTCTGTCCCCGGGCTGAATTGCAAACCTATGTTTCCCTCATTCCTTGCGAGCTCCTCTCACTTACTCAGCTCTGAGAAAGACCTGCATCTCGCCTTCCCCACGATTCGCCCAAGTGTAGTACGGAATCCATTCCACAACCGTTTCCTCGTATTCTGGTTTTTGGTATTCCGAATATAATTCATTTGTTTCCCGTACCTTCATCCGCAGCGCCTTAGTGGATACGCCCATCACCGGCACGCCCACCTTCTCTGTCATATGTTCTTCGGGCTCCGGCTTCTCCGCAAGGCGGTACAGATGCAGATCGGCCCCGTTGTCCGCCTCTTCCATGCAGTATACGACAGGCCCTCTCGTCACGGCTACCTTTCCGATATCTTCCCGCACTCTTGGGTCTGCTGCCATGATGCGCACTTTCATAGGGAATTCCAGCTCCAGACGGTCACCGTCCTTCCATGTCCGTCTTACATACAGATAGCCATCCCTGACATTCCCGCCTTCCATCTCCCCGGGCGCTCCGTTCACCATGTAAGAATCGCACCACCCCGGAATGCGGAAAGCGATCGTGAATTCCGCCTCTTTCTCCGCCTTCACTTCCAGAGCCACTTTTCCGTCCCATGGGAATCCGGAAGTCACATGGATTTCGGCCTTTCTGCCGGCGAATTCTTTTTCCACCACGCTCCCCATATACAGATGCACGTACAGGGTGTCCGCCGATTCTGTATAGGCATAGGACGCGATGGAGCTCAATGTCCTGGCGATATTAGGCGGGCAGCAGGCACAGCCGAACCATTTCTGCCGCACCGGCTTTACATGGCGTTTCCGCGTATCCTTATGACAGGCCTCCGGGACACATTCCAGCGGATTTACGTAGAAGAAGCTCTTTCCGTCCAGCGCCATGCCGCTGAGGATTCCGTTGTAGAGCGCTCTTTCCATTACATCAGCGAACCGGCTCTCCGCTTTTATCTCCAGCATCCTCCTTGCGAAGAAGACCAGACCGATTGCGGCGCAGCTCTCCGCATAAGCGGTGTCATTGGGAAGGTCATAATTGTAGGAAAAGATTTCCCCAAGGCTGTTGGCTCCGATCCCTCCCGTGATGTACATTTTCTCTCTCGTGATATTTTCCCAGAGCGTCACGCAGGCTTTGTAGAGCGACTCGTCTCCTGTCAGGCGCGCCACATCCGCCATGCCGGAATACAGATAGACCGCACGGACTGCATGGCCCACTGCCTCTTTCTGCTCGCGTACCGGCAGATGCGCCTGATAGTACCAGTGTCTGATATCTCCTTCCCTGCCTTTCTCCACGGTCTCCGGATGCTCCTGGTCATAGTAATACGGCCTCGTGCCCCTCTGCTCTATGAAGAAACGGCTCAGCTTCAAGTATCTCTCATCGCCGGTCTGCTCATAGAGGCGCACCAGCGCCAGCTCCGCCAGCTCATGGCCGGGATACCCTTTCTTCTTGCCCTCCTCCGGGCCGAAGCAGGAATCGATATAATCCGCATATTTTCTGGCTGCCTGCAGAAGCCTGTCTTTCCCCGTTGCCTGATAGTAGGCCACCGCCGCTTCCGTCAGGTGCCCGAAACAGTACAGCTCATGGTTGTCCCGCAGGTTCGTGAAAATATAGTCCATATCGTTTATGATGTAGTACGTATCCAGATACCCGTTCTCGAGCTGGGCCGCACACACGGCAGCGACCGCCTCGTCCACCGTCTTCTCCAGTTCCGGATCCGGATGTTGGGCCAGGGAATACGCCGCAGCCTCAATCCACTTGAAGAAATCGCTGTCCTGAAACCGATTACCGTAGAACCGGTCCTCCATATGGTCCCTGTCCTCCGGGTGACAGGAGGAATCAAGCGGCCATTTCACCGGCACATATTCTTTTCCAAGCTCTTTCCTCCTGACATTCATCTTCCCTGCGACCTTGAAATTATGCATACAGTAGCTGGGCTCCGCATCAGGAATCTGGTCGTTCAGCGCCTTCCACTGGTAAGGGATGACTTCCCTCCTCACCAGTTCCATCTCCTGCTCCCAGAATGCGTCCGTGACATGTGTCCTGCCCAAAGGAACAGGACTGCTGTATTCTCTATCTTCCATCTCTCTCATCTCCTTTTGATATTCCTTTCGTGTGCAGAAAAGGCAGATGGGCGATGAAACAGCACCTTCCCCCATCTGCCTTTCGCCTTAGCTACTCCATCAGGCCATATTTCTTAAATGTCTTCTCGGCATCCTCCAGCAGCTCCTGTCCTCCGGCTTCTTTCCATTCCTCCACGAAACCATCGTAGTCGTCTGTCTCGCCCAGAATGTACCTGCTGGTGAACTGATTTTTCACATTGTCCGCTTCCGCCTTCACTGTGGAATCCGGGTTCAGGAAACGGTAATCTATCGCCCAGCGATCCGTGCCCATGAGCTGGCTCTTCATCTCCATGGCCCTCTCTGTCCAGATATCCACCTGCTCCGTAGACCCCACTGTCAGCTCCACCGGATATGACACGACCGCGTGTCCCCATTCACAGGCATTGCTCGAGCCGAACACGGTATTGTCAAAGTCGTCCTGCCAGGCGTAGACAGAGCCATCTGCATTTCTCACGTATCCCATCGTATCCCCATCGATTCCTCCTGCCCCGAAGCGGATATTCAGGTAATCGTCGCTGAGCCCTGCGGTCTTCTCCAGAAAGTCACATATGATGTCCATCTTTGCGCTGTCCTCAGCCGTAGCTGCGGATACGGAGCGAGGCGTATCAGAGAGCAGGTCAAGCGCCGGCAGCTTTCCGCCGCACATGTCCATGACGGTCCATCCGGTGGCCAGAGACTCGTCCCCTCCGCCCCCCGCGGTCTCCATCATCAGGGCTTCAGGCGGATACCAGCAGACACCGTAGATTCCCTTGAACAGATTGGGTTTCCTGTCTTGCCAGCCCACTGTATACCAGTCCGGATCGATCACCTTTTCATCTACCATCTTCTTCGCGAAATCCAAGAACTCTTTATAGGCTCCGTCCAAAATCGGATGGCTCACCTGGTTGTCATCCGTGACATAGAAATCAGGATTTCCATACATCAGCACCAGATTCGCCAACTCGCCGATTCCCTCGCCTCCTCCGGCCGACGTGAAGCCGTAGGTATCGTCCACGCCGTTCCCGTCAGGGTCGTTAAACGTGAAAGCTTTCATGACCTCCAGCAGTTCATCCGGATTGGTGGGCATTTCCAGATTCAGGTTGTCCAGCCAGTCCTGCCTGATCATGAACGACCAGATCTGACCTCCCGGCATCCCGCCCAGAGCCCTCAGCTTTCCGTCCTCCGTGGTGTAATACCCGATCTGATCCTCGCCCATATTCTTCAGCACAGAGGGAATCTTGTCCGCATAGACATTCCAGTCGTCTATCAGCACGCCTTCGTTATAAATCATGTC
>CAMTBF010000107.1 GCA_947068385.1 uncultured Lachnospiraceae bacterium | reverse complement strand
AGCAGATCAAGGCCCAGGAGCTGCCGGAGAGCCTGGGGGAGCTGTCCGCCTCTTTCCGGTTCGGCTTCGAGAACGCGGGCATGATGAAGGACGGCATGGTCTATACGGCGAAGACAACGCCGTCATATCAGGGGCGGCAGATGACCCTGGGGGACATCCTGGAGCAGGGGGAGGTGGAGGAGGCCTATTTCATCCCGGAGGAGAGGCTGTACTACACTTCCCCGGAGATCACCCGCAGCGACGAGACCAGAGAGAGCCTCTCAAAGGAGCAGCGGAAGACCTGGCAGTACCTGAAGGGGGCCAAGAAGCTCCTGCGGGAGGCCGCAAGCGGGCACGCTTACGTCTTTTCCGAGGGCGCCATCCCCATGGTGGACGAATACCACAAGCCCGCCAGGACCATGCTCACCTCGGAGGGGAGCTTCAGCAGGACCACCCATATCGTAAAGGACAGAAGGACCGGGCGGATCCGGCTCCTGACGGCAGGGGAGACCGAGCGGATCCAGGGCTTTCCCACGGACCATACGAAATACTGCCTGACAGACGGGGAAGTGGTGGAGATGCCCCTGAACAAGCGCAGGTTCATGATGGGCAACGCCCTGGTGGTGGGGCTGGTGGAGCGGATGGGGGAGGCTCTGGAGAAGATCTTTGAAGACGAAGGTTGAATAGTAGGAAGAGTGGAATGAGAAAAGCCCCTCTGGCCGATTTGGCCATGAGGGGCTTTGGGAATCAGCGAATTCAGATATCGAACTTAAAATACCGCACCGCATTATAATAAGAGATATCCCTCACAATCTCCGACAGCGTGTCCATATCCGCCGGGAAGCCGCCGCCCTCTACCCAGTAGCCGATCAGGTTGCAGAGCACCCTGCGGAAATACTCATGCCTGGTGTAGGACAGGAAGCTCCTAGAATCCGTCAGCATCCCCACGAAGCCGGAGAGGTTGCCCAGGTTCGCCAAAGAAATCAACTGCTCCCTCATGCCCACCTTGTGGTCGTTGAACCACCAGGCGCTGCCTTGCTGCACCTTTGCCACGGCGCTGGAGTCCTGGAAACAGCCGATGATGGTGCCGATGGACTGGTTGTCGTTGGGGTTCAGGCTGTAGAGGATGGTCCTGGGCAGCTCGTCGGTCTTGCAAAGGGCATTGAGGAAATCCGCCATCTGCGCGGAGGGCGCATCGTTGTTGATGCAGTCGTAGCCGGTATCTGGGCCGATCAGCTCGTACATCTTTGTATTGTTGTCCCGCTTGCAGCCGAAGTGGAGCTGCATGGCCCAGTCCAGCCTGTGGTACTCTCTGCCCAGGAACAGCATGAAGGCCGTCTTGAACTTCAGCTGCTCTTCCCTGGTGGGAATCATCCGGTTCAGCCTCTTTAAGAAAATCGCCTCGATCTCATCCTCGCTGGCGGGATAATACATCACATATTCCAGGCCGTGGTCGGACACATTGCAGCCCATGGAGGCAAAGAACTCCATCCGCTTCTTCAGGGCTTCCTTGAGGGAAGCGAAGCTGTTGATTTCGCCTGTACCGGCGACTTCGCACAGCTTATCCAGATAATCCAGGTAATCGGGCTTCTCGATGTTCATGGCCTTGTCGGGCCTCCAGGCAGGCAGGACCTTTACGTCAAAGGTGTCGTCCTCCGCGATTTTCCTGTGCCATTCCAGGGAATCCACAGGATCGTCCGTGGTGCAGATCAGGGTCACGTTGCTGCGCTTGATCAGGCTGCGGGCGCTCATGGAGGGCTGGGCCAGCTTCTCGTTGCAGAGCTTCCAGACCTCATCTGCGGTCTTTTTGTTCAATACGCCGTGATAGTCGAAATACCGCTGCAGCTCCAGATGGCTCCAGTGGAACAGGGGATTGCCGATGGCCTTGCCCAGGCACTCCGCCCATTTGCAGAATTTCTCGTAGTCGGAGGCGTCTCCGGTGATATATTCCTCTTCCACGCCAAAGGAGCGCATCAGGCGCCACTTGTAATGGTCGCCGCCCAGCCACACCTGTGTGATGTTGTCGAAATGGCGGTCTTCCGCAATCTCCCTAGGGTTGATGTGGCAATGGTAGTCCAGTATCGGTGTGTTTTCCGCGTAATCGTGGAACAGCTTCTTCGCTGTCTCGGATTCCAACAGGAAATCCTTGTCCATAAATTCTTTCATCTTCTCTTACCTCCATTCATGGTTTACATGTTATCACATATTCATGGCCCTTATTCTGTTCTCGTCAGTTCCGGGCGGGTGGTGCCCCGCTGTACCAGCTCGCCGGAGAAAACGGTCCTCTTCGGCATCTCCTTTCCCTCCAGGACACCCAGGAGGGTGGCGATCAGATGCTGGCATAATGTCTCCAGCCTGTTGTCGATGCTGGTCAGCTCCGGCTGGCAGCAGATGGCCAGCATGGAATTGTTGTAGCCGATGACGGAAAACTCCTGCGGAATCCGATAGCCCATCTCGGCGGCATATTTCACCGCGGCCAGCGCCAGGTTATCGTCCGCGGCTATGACGCCGTGGAATGCCACGCCCCTGTCATGTACCGCTTTCAGATGCCCGATCATGGCGTGGATGTCCTCATGGGAGCCATGGTAGAACTCTGTCAACGGCCCGCTGGCAGCGGGCGCTTCCTCCATGGCGGCCAGGAAGCCGGAAAGCTTGCGCTTGCCGCTGTAGGAATCGGCGTTATAGAAATACAGGATGTCCTCCGTGCCGCTGGAGCGCATCTGCATGGTGGCTTCATATACGGACTTGCAGTCGTCCGACATGACGCTGTACACATTGGGCGCGTCGAAAGCCGCATTCAGCAGCATCACCGGAATCCGGGCGGCGGCTTCCGCGATATATCTGTTGTCCGGCTCCCTCTCGTAGACGAAATTGGAGCCTGCCAGGATGACCCCGTCCACTTTCTTGGTGAGCAGCAGGTCCATGGAGGCCGATTTGGACTCCAGCTCATAGCCTGTGCAGCACAGAAGGCTGTCGTAGCCGTAGGCCCGGAGCTCCTGCTCGATATAGTAGACGGCCTTGGCCAGGTAGAGGTCGGAGCTGTCCGCGCACATGATGCCGATGGTCTTCATGGTGTTCAGCCCCAGGCCCCTGGCGAAGGCGTTGGGGGTGTAGCCGCACTGCTGGATGATGTCCAGCACCTTTTGCCTCGTCCTGTCGCTGACGCGGTCGCTGCCGTTGAGCACCCGGGAGACCGTGGCGATGGAGACGCCGGCCTTTTCAGAGATATCGTAAATCGTCATTGGTATTCCTCATGGAAAATGTAAGTGGTTTCAAAAAGTCCTATATGAATTATAGCAAATGCAGTTTTTTTTGCAAGATAAATTTTTCACAATTGGATTTGATTCTTGACGGAGAAAACTTTCTGGAGTAATATGGAAAATGTAAGGGCTTACATACAGGCAGGAGGAAGGTTTATGGAGATTTTGGGAAAAGGGATGACGGGCAAAAGGGAGAGGCCCGTGCGGGTGGTGCAGTTCGGCGAAGGGAACTTCCTGCGGGCGTTTGCGGATTACATGATCGACATCGCAAACCAGCGGGGGACATTTGACGGGGACATCGTGATCGTGAAGCCCAGGGAATCCGGCGGCCTGGAGGACTTCCACAGGCAGGGCTGCCAGTATACCGTGTCCCTGCGGGGAATCGTGGACGGGAAGGCGCAGGTTCTGAACAGGCAGATCACCAGCGTGGCGGATGCGGTGAATCCATATACGGAATATGACAGATACAGGGAGCTGGCCGAAATCGACACCCTGCGGTTCGTGGTGTCCAATACCACTGAGGCGGGGATCGTCTTCGATTCAAAGGACAGGTTCGAGCTGGAGCCGCCCGTCACATTTCCGGGCAAGCTGACGAAATTCCTGTATCATCGGTACGAGGCTTTCCGGGGGGACAGGGACAAGGGGCTGGTGATGCTGCCGGTGGAGCTGATCGACGATAACGGCAGCATGCTGAAAAAATGCGTCATGCAGTTCATCCGGCATTGGAAGCTGGGGGAGGGCTTCCGGGCATGGGTGGACGAAAGCTGCGTCTTTGCCTCCACGCTGGTAGACCGCATCGTCACGGGCTATCCGGGGGAGGAGCAGAAGGAATGGGAGGCGCTGGGGTATGAAGACAGGCTTCTGGTCACGGCGGAGCCCTATGCGCTGTGGGTCATCGAAAGCCCGGTGGACATCAGCGGAGAGCTTCCGTTGGAAGGCCTCTCTTCCGGGGAGGGCACTTCTGCTGCGAAATGCGCTTCTTCCGTGGAAGGCTCTCCTTCCATGCCCGGGGCGGGGCCGCAGGTCATCTTTACGGCGGATCAAAGGCCCTATAAGCAGAGGAAGGTGCGCATCCTGAACGGCGCCCACACCTCCTTTGCGCTGGCCTCCTTCCTGTGCGGCAATGATACCGTGAAGGAGTCTATGGAAGACGGGGATGTCCGGGATTTCATGGAGAGGACGATTTTTGACGAGGTGATTCCCACCCTTGCGCTGCCGGAGGAGGAGCTGAAGGAATTCGCCGGGGCGGTGATCGGCCGTTTCGAGAATCCTTACGTAAAGCATGCCCTGCTCTCCATCTCCCTGAATTCCGTCTCCAAGTGGCGGGCCAGGTGCCTGCCCAGCCTTTTGGGGCATGTGGAGAGGTTCGGCAGGCTCCCGAAGCGCCTGGCCTTTTCGCTGGCGGCGCTGATGGCGTTCTACTGCCCCTCTTCCCCTGACAGGGAAATACAAGGCGGTGCGCTCATCGGCTGTAGGAACGGGCAGGAGTACCGCATTATGGACGACAGGGTGGTACTGGAATTCTTCCGGGACGGCTGCTGCCAGGACAGCCGGTCATTGGCAGCCGCGTTCCTGGGCAGGGAGGACTTTTTCGGACAGGATCTGAACCGGACGGAAGGATTGACCGATGCGGTCAGCGGATTCCTGGAGGACATCAGGGAAAACGGTATGAGGGCGGCGCTATGCAGGATTTCATAAGGATACATGAAAAGGACAATGTGGCGGTGGCGCTGCGGGACATCCCGGCTGGCACGAGGCTGGACATTCCGGCGGGGGGCGGCGTTTCCAAGCAGGGGGACGCCCTGAAGGAAAGCGGATGGTCGGAATCGGGAGATGCGCCTGCAGAGGGCTTTAGGGGAGAGGACAGAGACGCTGAGCGCGGCCTGGCGGAGTGCGGCGACAGGTATGTAGTGGTGGCGCTGGAGCCAATCCCTGCCGGCCATAAAATGGCGATCTGCGACATTCCTGCGGGCGGACAGGTCGTCAAGTACGGATGCCAGATAGGCAGAGCGAAAGAGGCCATCCGGGCCGGGGCATGGGTGCATGTCCACAATCTGGGGACTGCCCTGGGGGATTTGCTGGAATACGTCTATGAGCCGACTTTTGGGCAGACAGGGACGCTTACCGGAACGGACGCTGTCTTCATGGGCTTCAGACGTCCAGACGGTAAAGTGGGCATCCGGAATGAAATCTGGATTATCCCTACGGTGGGCTGCGTGAACAATGTGGCGGCCAGGATTGCGAAGGAGGCCAATGACTGGCTCTCCGCGGCGGGAACTGCCGCCCATTCTTCGGACACAGGCGAGGCGCGCCCTCTGACGGCAGGGCCTGGGACTGGCCCAGGCCAGGCTGAAGGAGGGACAGTGGATGAAGTCATCGCCTTCTCCCACCCTTACGGCTGTTCCCAGATGGGGGAAGACCAGGAATGCACCCGGAGGATACTGGCCGACCTGGTGAACCATCCCAATGCCGGTGGCGTGCTCGTGCTGGGCCTGGGGTGTGAGAACAGCAATATCGACGTGCTTAAGCCCTATATTATGGAAGAGCGTTCCGGCGGCTATGACAAGGACAAGGAAGAGGTGCATTCCAGGGTGAAGTTCCTGGTGGCCCAGGAGTGGGAGGACGAGGTGGCCCGGGGACTGGAGATCGTGAAAGGCCTCATCGAATATGCTTCCGCTTTCCGAAGGGAACCGGTCAGCGCGGGTGAGCTGGTAATCGGCCTGAAATGCGGCGGCAGCGACGGTCTGTCCGGCATCACGGCCAATCCCCTGGTGGGACGCTTCTCCGACAGGCTGGTTGCGGCGGGCGGCACCACCATCCTTACCGAGGTGCCGGAAATGTTCGGCGCGGAGACCATCCTCATGAACCGCTGCGCCAATGAGGAGCTGTTCCGGCAGACCGTAACGCTGATCAATGATTTCAAGAATTATTTCAAAAGTCATGGGCAGACCATTTATGAAAATCCCTCCCCGGGGAACAAGAAGGGCGGGATTTCCACTCTGGAGGACAAGTCCCTGGGCTGTACCCAGAAATCAGGAAGCGCTTTGGTGCAGGGCGTGCTGGGCTACGGCGACAGGGTACAGGCAAAGGGGCTGAACCTGCTGAACGCCCCCGGAAACGACCTGGTGGCTTCCACGGCGCTGGCTGCGGCGGGAGCCCATATGGTGCTGTTCACCACTGGGCGGGGGACGCCCTTCGCCTGCCCTGTGCCTACGGTGAAGATTTCCACCAATTCCGCCCTGGCGGGGAAGAAGCCCGGCTGGATCGACTTCAATGCGGGGGTACTGGTGGAGGATGGCGATATGGAGACGGAAAGCGAGCGGTTGTTCCGCTATGTGATGGAGGTGGCCTCCGGCAGAAAAGTCCGCAGCGAGGAGGCCGGGTATCATGACATGGCTATCTTCAAGCAGGGCGTGACGCTGTAATACGCTCTGATCCATGCCGTTCTGAGGGCGGGAATAGCCGAGGGCAAGGTTAGGAGGGCAAGGCCAGGGCAGAGCCGGATAGAGTGAAATTCGAGCAAGAACGGTATGTGCCGCTGCACACACGCGCGAAATATTGCGCCACTCAGATGATGCAGGCCTATCAGGTAAGTTCTATGAGGCATATAGCATAATAGGATGAAGGAAAGGAACAGGTATTGCGTATGAGGTACAATGGCAGTAAAGTCGAGGACATCAAAATCGCCTACGTAGGCGGCGGCTCCAGGGGATGGGCCTGGGGGCTGATGAGCGACCTGATGACCTGCGGGGACATCAGCGGAAGGGTCGATTTGTATGACATCGATCTGCAGGCGGCGAAGAACAATGAGGTCATCGGCAACAAGTTCAATCAGGCAAAGGGAGCGAAGACGACATGGCAGTACAAAGCGGTGGAGACGCTGGAGCAAGCCCTCACCGGGGCGGATTTCGTCATTCTCTCCATCCTCCCCGGCACCTTCGATGAGATGGAGTCGGATGTCCACGCGCCGGAGAAGTACGGCATCTACCAGTCCGTGGGGGACACCACCGGCCCCGGCGGGATACTTCGTGCCATGCGGACCATCCCCATGTATGAGGTCATCGCCCAGGGCATCAGGGACTGCTGCCCTGGCGCATGGGTCATCAATTATACCAACCCCATGACCCTCTGCGTGAAGGCGCTGTACCGTGTCTTCCCGGAGATAAAAGCCTTCGGCTGCTGCCACGAGGTGTTCGGCACACAGAAATTCCTGGGGGAGGTAGTGCGGGAGGAGCTTGGCATTCCGGCCGTGGAGCGGCATGAAATCAAGGTCAATCCCCTGGGGGTGAACCATTTCACCTGGCTCACGGAGGCGAAGTACAGAGACGTGGATCTGTTTCCGGTTTACCGTGCATACTGCGAAAAGCACCCGGACGGACGGGGCGGAGAGGGGCCTGCGGACAGCAACTGGATGAACAATGCCTTCGCCTGCGACGAGAAGGTGAAGATGGATCTCTTCCGCCGGTTCGGCCAGATCGCGGCGGCGGGGGACAGGCACCTGGCGGAGTTCTGCGAGGGGAAATGGTATCTGGAGAGCCCTGAGCGGGTCAGGGAGATGCATTTCGGGCTGACGCCTGTGTCTTGGCGCAAGGAGGACCTGGTGAAGCGCCTGGAAAGGAGCGCCCGGCTGGTGAGCGGGGAGGAAGAGGTGCGGATAAGCGGCACCGGCGAGGAGGGCGTGAACCAGATCCGTGCCCTGCTGGGATTGACTGAGCTGGTCACCAATGTCAATATCCCCAACCGGGGGCAGATTCCCAACCTGCCGCTGGGGGCGGTGGTGGAGACCAATGCGGTGTTCCGGGCGGGCAGCCTGACGCCGGTCTTGGCCGGGGAGATTCCACAGTCCATCTATCCGCTGGTGGCCAGGATCTGCGGGGAGCAGGAGATGCTGTCGGAGGCCATCGCCAGGCGGGACGTGGAGGGCATCTTCCGGGCCTTTGCGAATGACCCGCTTGTGACCTGTGGCTTGGAGGACGCAAGACGGCTGTTCCAGGAGATGTGCGGGAATACCAGGGGGTATCTGGGGATGTATGGGATATAGAAGGAGAGACGAAAACAGGATTGGATATAGGGCTGTCATAACGAATGGCAGCCCTATTTTTTGTCCGATTTTGCAATCTGCTTTTCCCAGGTCTTTTCGGTCTGGCTTTTTAGGAAATTCCGCAGCGGCACCAAATCCTGTCCCGTATCCCACGCCTCCAGGGCGGCGTAATAGTCCTTTCGGTCCTCCTCGTGGATGATGATGGGGGGATGCCCGTGGAGGACCAGCAGATAATTCATGGCCAGCCGCCCGGCTCTCCCGTTGCCGTCCGCGAAAGGATGGATATTCTCGAACTTGGCATGGAAATACGCCGCTGCCGTCAGCACCTGCTCAGGGCCTCGGCCAGGGCAGCGTCCGTGGTTATGCTTTTTTGATGCCATAGTTCCAATGCTTTCTCGTAGCCTGTCATGGGAAACCTCCTGGTCGTGGTAAGGGTATTATAACATATGGCAGGAGATTTTGGGAAAATTTTTCGGAGTGACAGTTTCTGTCATGCCCCCTGTGTATAATGAAAGGAAGGGCGGCATGGCAGAAAGTCATTTGATAAATGGAACGATGTCCTCGATGAACTTGTCAAGGGACAGAAGCTGGACATAGCTTAAGGCACCCATCTTTTTGTGCAGCGACTGCAGCAGCTCCTGGGTCTCGTCGGCGTTGTCTGTGGGAATCTGGATGATGTCTTCTATTCCGATGCGGAACAGGCGGCAGACGCTGATTACCCGCTGCAGGGTGAAGTTCCGCTCGCCCCGCTCCAGCTGGGCGTAATACTGGGAATCCAGATTGAGGTGCTGGGCCAGCTCCTCCTGGGTCATGTTGTTCAGAAGGCGGTATTTTTTGATGTTCCGGGCTACGGAATCGGGCTCGTTTTTGTTCATGCGTTTTACTCCTTATAGGTTTAGTATGCCGCCAGTGGGACAAAAAATTAAGCGGCAGACAGCTTTGCTAAATATTGTATTGCTATTTGCCATAATTTTAGATATAATACAGAAAGATGTAGAATACCGCGATTGGTGATTGTGCTGTGCCGGAGGGTGAAAAATATGTCGAATTGTGGATTGTGCCCCAGACGTACATTGGATATAATGTTGACTGTATACAAAACAGCAGCGAGGGTGAGGACATATGGATGAAGACGGAAAAAAGGGCAAGGTAGAGCGCGTTCTTGGAATCTACACGCAGCTCATAGGCGGCCACGCAGTCAACAAGGCGGAGGAAGCGCGCAGATACGGGGTAGATGAGAAGAGCATCTACCGCGACATCAAGGACATCCGCAATTTCCTGGAGGAGGATGCGGAGAATACGGGATACGCCAATACCGTTATCTATGACATAGCAGACAACTGCTACCGGATGGAGCAGCTTTATCTTATATAGCTGCTC
>CAMTBF010000106.1 GCA_947068385.1 uncultured Lachnospiraceae bacterium | reverse complement strand
GGGAAGAGCCCGAAGAACGCGCCTACCTATATCGCGGAGTAAAGCAGGGCCGGGGGCGAAATGAGGGGCGGTACATGAAGATAAAAATAAAAGAGATGCCCATCGAGGAAGTGTTGGCGCGTCCTGTGGGGCTCCACCGGAACCCTGTAAGGCCTCTGGGTATTTTCAGGCTGCTGTTAAAGCTTCTGTCCTTGCCAGACCTGCGGGCCACGCATTTCAAGTACAGGGAGATCGGCATGGAGCGCCTGGAAAAGGGAGAGCCATGCCTGGTTCTGATGAACCATTCCAGCTTCATCGATTTGAAGATCGCGGCAGCCATCCTGTATCCCAGGCCCTTCAACACCGTGTGCACCTCCGACGGCTTCGTGGGCAAGGACTGGCTCATGCGGGCCATCGGCTGCATCCCCACCAAGAAGTTCGTCACGGACATGGCGCTGGTGCGGGACATGCTGTACGCGGTGCGGAACCTGAAAAGCTCCGTGCTCCTCTTCCCGGAGGCCAGCTACAGCTTTGACGGCACTGCCACGCCCCTGCCGGACAGCCTGGGGAAATGCCTGAAGATACTGGGCGTCCCGGTGGTGATGATCCGCACCTACGGGGCCTTCGCCAGGGATCCCCTGTACAACAACCTGAAGCTGCGCAGGGTGGACGTAAGCGCGGATGTGGAGTATCTGCTGTCCCCGGAGGAGATTCAGGAAAAATCAGCCGGGGAGCTGAACCAAAGCATACAGGAGAGGTTCGGCTTCGACAATTTCCGCTGGCAGCAGGAGAACCGGATCCGCATCCCGGAACCCTTCCGGGCGGACTGCCTGAACCGCGTGCTGTACAAATGCCCCCACTGTGGGACGGAAGGCCGGATGCTGGGCCAGGGCAGCCGGATTTCCTGCGGCAGCTGCGGGAAGTCCTATGAGCTGACGGAATACGGCTATATGGAGGCGCTGGAGGGGGAGACCGAGTTCGCGCATATCCCCGACTGGTACCGCTGGGAGCGGGAGAGCGTGCGCAGGGAGCTGGAGCAGGGAACCTATCTTCTGGACGTGCCTGTGGACATCTGCGTGATGGTGGACACGGAGTGCATCTACCGGGTAGGGAAGGGGCGGCTGCGCCATACGGCGGAGGGCTTCCGCCTGACGGGCTGCGACGGGAAGCTGGACTATGTGCAGAAGCCGGGGGCTTCCTACAGCCTGTATTCGGACTATTACTGGTATGAGATAGGGGACGTGATCTGCATCGGCAATGGAGATGTGCTGTACTACTGCTTCCCCACAGAGGGCGGGGACGTGGTGGCCAAGACCAGGCTGGCTACGGAGGAGCTCTACAAAATGGGGCGGAGAGGCAGGCGCGCCCAACAAAATGCTTGACAGGGCCGCCGGGATGGAGTAGACTTTAAAAGGTAAAGCAAAACACAAAATGAAAACGAAAGGGAGGGCTTTATGCGAAGCATTGTGATGGAGGATTCTGCAAAATAAATATTGCAGAGAGTGGATGCCTGTAGGGACGCTACAGGTCTGCTCCGTATGCCGGTGATTCGGCCGGCGGCCGTACAATGTGCTTCGTACAGAGACTTTTCCCCTATAAAACGGGCCACAGAGCGCGTCATGCTCCTTTTTGGACATGTGCCTTTGGCTCTGGAAAGAGAATGATTTGACTGGAGAGCATACCTGTATAGCTATGCTCTTTTTTGATGCACAGGCCGCGCCGATCAAGCAAACGGAAGGAAGGAAATCATATTCGTGAAAAAGGAGTGGCTATGAGAAAGACAGAGGAAATCTTGGAATTCGACAAGATAAAGGAAAAATGGGCGCAGCTTGCGCTGACGGAGGCGGCAAGGCAGAGGATTATGGGCCAGGAGCCCTGCCTGTCGGAGACGGAGCTTGCCCTGCGCCAGCAGGAGACCACGGAGGCCAGGACGCTACTGGAGAGGGAGGGCACGCCGCCCCTGGTGTCCATGGAGGGCATCGGGACGCTCCTGGCCGTGGCAGGGCGGGGCGACTGCCTGACGGCGGCCCAGCTGGAGCAGATAGAGAGCGCCCTGACGGCGGTGAAGCGGCTGAAGGACTACCTGAACAGGGGCAAGGCCCTGGAGCTGTCCCTGCCCTACTATGAGGAGAACCTGGACGGACTGGCACAGCTTCGGGAGGCCATCCATGTCCAGATCCGCAGCGGCCAGGTGGATGATTATGCCTCCAAGCTGCTGCATGGCATCCGCACCGACATCCAGCGGACGAAGGAGCGGATGAAGGAGAAGGCCGACGGGGTCATGAAGAGCCATAAGGAGTGCATGTCCGACAGCTACAGCACCTTTCGGAACGGCCGCCTGTGCGTGCCGGTAAAGAAGGAGTATAAATTCCGGATATCCGGAAGCGTCATCGACAAATCGGCTACGGGCAGCACCCTGTTCATAGAGCCTACGGCGGTGGCAAAGCACAGCGAGGAGCTATCGCTCCTGCTGATAGACGAGGAGAATGAGGAGCGCCGGATCCTCTATACCCTTACCGCCCAGGTGGCGGAGAGCGGGGAGGCCATGGCACAGAACCTGCGCACCATGGAGAAGCTGGACTTCATCTTCTCCAAGGGGAAGCTGAGCATGGAGCTCCACGGGACCCGGCCCCGGATCAACACAGGGCGGCGCATCGTGCTGAGGGAGGCCCGCCATCCCCTGATGGACAGGGACAGCTGCGTCCCCCAGGATTTCCGCATCGGGGAGGATTACAGAGGGATAGTCATAACCGGGCCCAATACCGGCGGGAAGACGGTGGCCATCAAGACCGTGGCGCTGAACTGCATGATGGCCCAGTGCGGCCTCCATGTGAGCTGCCGGGAGGCGGATATCTGCATGAACAGCGGATACCTCTGCGACATCGGGGACGGCCAGAACCTGTCGGAGAACCTTTCCACCTTTTCCGCCCATATCACCAATGTGCTGGACATCCTGAAACAGGTGGGGCCGGAGAGCCTGGTGGTCATGGACGAGCTGGGCTCCGGCACGGATCCGGCGGAGGGGATGGGCATCGCCGTGGCCATCATGGAGGAGCTGAAAAAGAGCGGCTGCCTGTTCCTGGTGACCACCCATTACCCGGAGGTGAAGGAGTACGCCCAGGCCGCGGAGGGGCTCATCAATGCCAGGATGACCTTCGATCGGGAGAGCCTGCAGCCCACTTACCAGATGGTCATCGGGGAGGCGGGGGAGAGCTGCGCCTTCTACATCGCGGCCAGGCTAGGCATGCCGGAGCACATGCTCCGGACAGCGGCCCGGACGGCCTATGGGGCGCGGGAAGCCACGGGCAGCATAGACGGAGGGCAGAGAATGGGAGCCCCACAGAAGGACTGGGAAAGCCATCTGCCGAAGACGGAGCAGATGGAACAGCTCGGGCAGCAGGAGAAGGCATCCCGGCCCAAAATCCAGAAAAAGAAGGAGCCCTCCCACAGGAAGGACTTATCGACGAAATTCCGCCTGGGGGACAGCGTCATGCTGTACCCGGACAAGAAGATCGGCATCGTCTGCGAGCCGGTGAACGAGAAGGGCGTGCTGCGGGTCCAGCTGCCGGACAAAAAGATATGGATCAACCACAAGCGGGTGAAGCTGCATGTGGCGGCGGAGGAGCTGTATCCGGAGGGGTATGACTTTTCCATCGTCTTCGACACTGTGGAGAACCGCAAGCTCCGGCATCAGATGGAACGGAAATTTGTGGAGGAGGGCATGGTTTTGGAGGAGTGAAGCAAAGCCTGGCGTGCCGGAACAGCCTGGGCTCCTTCCCGACCTAGTCTGTGCCGGAACAGTCTGGGTTCCTTCCAGGCCCGGGCAGCTAAGAATCAGCCCGGGCAGCTAAGAATCAGCCCGGGCCGCTTCCTGCACAGGAGGCACTGCTTCCTGGCTTTGGCGGCGCTTTTCCTTCTCCGCCCTGTTCCGCTCCCGGAGATCCGCGAAGAAGGCTTTCAGCATGGCGCTGCACTCCTGCTCCAGCACCCCCCTTGTGACGGCGGCCTGGTGGTTGAACTGGGGCATCTCCAGGATGTTCAGAATCGACCCGCCGCAGCCTGCCTTTGGGTTCATGCAGCCCATGACCACCTCGGGGATCCGGGCCTGGATGATGGCCCCGGCGCACATCTGGCAGGGCTCTAAGGTGATGTAGATGGTGCATTCCTCCAGCCGCCAGTCCCCGATGGCCTTGCTGGCCTTTCGGATGGCGGTAATCTCCGCGTGTGAGAGGGTGTTTTTGTCCGTGTTGCGGCGGTTGTACCCTCGCCCGATGATCTTCCCCTCATGGACGATGACGCAGCCGATGGGCACCTCCCCCAGGGCCAGGGCCTTTTTCGCCTGCCGCAGGGCCTCTTTCATATATTTTTCATGGATGCTCGTCACTGCTGCCATATATCCTCCCTGGCCATGGCGCATCAGCCAGCTTGGCCTAGCCGATGCGCCTCTTTTTGAAAATCTGAAAAGCGGAAGCGGGACCGCTGCCAGGCCCTACTTGCGCCTGACGGCCTCTTCCATGGGCAGGCCCGTAGCATAATCCAGCTGCCGGGGCTCGTACTCCTCGTTTTCCCGCTGCCTGGTATAGCCCGTGTAGCTCCAGGTGGGCTCTGCTGCGTCCTTCCGCCAGGGCCGCAGCTCCCACTGGTATCCCCGGAAGGGATCCCTGGTGGCGTTCATCCATTCCAGGAGCAGCTTATGCAGACGGATCTTTTCCCGGTCGTAGGCATCGTCCCCGATCAGGTTCTTCATCTCCCAGGGGTCGGTGTCCATATCATAAAATTCGTCCACAGGATCCAGAAGGTGCACCGCCAGCTTATAGCGCCCATCGAAAATAGCCCGCATCATCTGCAGCCCGCCGAAGCCGTCATGGTCGATTTCATAGCGGGTAAATTCCGTAATGACATAATCGTTGGTCCGGATTTCCGGATCGTACACCTCCTGCAGCAGGCTTTTGCCCTCAAAGCATCTGGGGATGGGCAGGCCCATGTATTCCAGGATCATGGCCGGGAGGTTGATATGGCTCACCGGATGCCCGTCCACCACGCCTTCGGGCACGCCGGGGCCCGCGATCAGCAGGGGAATCCGGGCAATCTCATTATACATGACAGGCCCCTTGGAATGCAGGCAGTGGCTCTCCAGGCCGTCACCGTGGTCCGAGGTGTAGATGACCATGGCCTCGGGGGCGCAGGCCCTGACGCAGTCCAGCACCCGGCCCAGCTCCGCGTCCGCGAAGGCGTTGCAGCCCAGGAACCTGGGAGCTTTAATCTTTACCGCGTCCCGGTCGGTCTCCCGGTTCTTCCCAGCCCAGTATTTCTGATACTGCGGCTTCCCCTCCAGGGTGTCCCACACATTGGGGGCCTTGGGGAATTCGTAGTCCGCGAACATGGAGGCGTAGGGCTCCGGGCACAAGGCCGGGTCGTGGGGCTCGTCCAGGGACACCGTCAGGAAGAAGTCCTCCGTCCCGTGCCTGTGGAGGAAGTCCAGGGCCCGGTTGACGCAGCGGTGGCCGAAGGTAAAGTCCGCGGAGATGCCTTTGTCGCTTGTGGCGCTGTCCCGGGAGGCGAGCCGCTCTTCCTCCGTCAGCTCCTCCAGGTAGCAGCGCATGTCGTACCAGTAATCCGGATCCCAGCCCTCCGGGCAGGTGCCCAGGCCGAAGTAGTCGCCGCCGTCCAGATGCCATTTCCCGATGTAGGCCGTGCGCAGCCCCGCGTCGGTGAGGCGCTGGCCGATGGTCTTTACATTGGCCCCCAGGGGCACGCAGTTCGTGAAGCTGCCGTTGGAATGGGGGTATATGCCCGTGAACAGCGCCGAGCGGGCAGGGCCGCAGACCGGCTGGCAGGTATAGGCGTTCTGGTAGCGGATCCCCCTTTCGGCCAGGCTGTCCAGGTTCGGCGTGTGCATATCTGGATTTCCGTAACATCCCACCATATCCTGGCGGGTGGAATCCGTCATCAATAGGACGATCTGTCTTCGGGAACGGTTCATTGTGTGGCCCTCCTGTTCTTTGGATGTGCATTAGATTTCGTATGTCCATTATAGCATCCGACAGGGATTTTTGCAAAAGAATCTGTGAGGCCACCGGACTTTATGAAAAACGGTAAAAAGAGTTGACTTTCTCCGGAATAAGAGATAATAATAGAAGCAAGAGGCAGGTTCACGGCCGCGGGAGTTCTGCGGAGGGAAAGGGAGAGGACATGGGACAGACGAAGAATTCGCTTTACCCGCTGTTCTGGCAGCACGGGGAGAAGGAAGAGGAGCTCAGAGAGGAAATCGGGAAAATGCAGGAGGGCGGCATCGGCGGGTTCATCGTGGAATCCCGCCCCCACCCGGATTACTTAAGCTACGGCTGGTGGCGGGACTTGGAGGTGATTCTGTCCGAGGCGGAGAGGCGGCAGATGGAGGTCTGGATCTTCGACGACGGGGCATATCCCAGCGGCCTGGGGGGAGGCAAGGTGAAGGCGCTCTACCCGGAGGCCTGCAAGCGCTATATCGCCAAACGCCAGATAGATGCCCAGGGGCCGCTTCCGGGGGCTTCCTTCCAGATCGCGCCCTGGCTGGAGGAAGGGGAGGCCCTGTACAGGGTGATCGCCGGGAAAAGGGCGGGGGGCAGGGAGGCCCTGGAGGAGGGCAGCCTTGTGGACCTGACGCAGGCGGTGACGGCAGGGCGGCTGTACTGGGACATCCCCGCCGGAGACTGGCGGGTCTTCCTGCTGGTCGTCACCAGGAACGGCGGCGAGGAGTGGACGAAGGACTATGTGAACCCCATCAGCTATGAAGCGGTAGGCCGTTTCATCGATGTGGTCTACGAGGAGCATTACAGGCGGTTCGGGGATCGGTTCGGGAAGACCGTCAAGGGCTTTTTCGTGGACGAGCCCCGCTTCGGCAGCACTGCCACCTACGAGAGGGTGCTGGGGACAGACGGCCATGTCTACCCCTGGAGCGAGGAGGTACCGGGCCTCCTGGAGGAAGAGCTGGGCGAGAGATGGGCCTGCCTGCTTCCCCTCCTGTGGAGCAGGGAGAACGCGCTGTGCAGGGATGTGCAATATGCCTACATGAATGTGGTATCAAGACTGTTCGCCAGGGACTTCACGGGGCAGATCAGGGAGTGGTGCGGGAGGCACGGGGTGAAGGTCATCGGACATGTGGTGGAGGACAATGGCGTCCATGCCAGGATAGGCTTCGGGCCAGGCCATTACTTCCGCAGCATGGAGGGCTTCGACGCGGCGGGCCTGGACGTGGTGTACCAGGTCTGGCCGGAGCATAAGGACGGCTTCTTCACCTCGCCCTTCGGATACCTGGACGCGGAGTTCTTCTACTGGGGGATTTCCAAGATGGCCTCCTCGGCGGCCCACATCGACCCGGCGAAAAATGGCGTCACCATGTGCGAGATCTTCGGGGCCTACGGATGGCAGGAGGGCCTGAAGCTGATGAAGTGGCTCACGGACCATGTCTGCGTGCGGGGCATCAATATGCTGGTGCCCCATGCCTTCTCGCCGAAGTATCCGGATCCGGACTGCCCGCCCCATTTCTACGCGAAGGGGAAGAATCCCCAGTGGAGGTATTTTAGGAGGTGGGCGGACTATGCCAACAGGGTCTGCACGCTGTTGCGGGACGGAACCCACCGGGCCACGGCGGCGGTGCTGTACCATGCGGAGGCGGAGTGGGGCGGCGGGTACCAGCCCTTTGAGAAGGTGGTGCGGGCGCTGGCGGAGGCCCAGATCGACTGCGATGTGTTGCCCGGGGACTGCCTGACGGGTATCGCCTGTTCGGCGCAGGGGAAAGAAGGGATGGGGGACGCGGCTGAAGGCTGCGCAAAAGCATCGACAGGGTGTGCGGATGCGGCGGGGGAGAGAGCCCGGCTTGCGGACGTGGCAGCGGAGGCCGGGAACGAAGGCATCTATCAGGCGAGAGTGGCGGAGGGACGGCTGTGGGTGAACCGGGAGGCATATCAGGCCATCCTCATCCCCTATGCGGAGTGCCTGCCCCAGGAGCTGCTGGAGGCGCTGGATCTGGCGGCCCGGGGAGGCGTGTCCGTGGTGTTCGTGGACGGTTATCCGGAGCATGTGTACTATGCGGCGGGGCGTCATGCCGTGCAGACGGCGCTGGATGAGAACCCGCTGGTGGAGACGTGCGGGCTGGCCCAGGCGGCGGACTGGATGAAGGGCCATGGATTTGTGGATATACGGGTGCGGGATTTCTGCCCGGACCTGCGCTTCCTGCACTATGAGCGGGAAGAGGGAAGCGTATACTTTTTTACAAATGAAAGCAAATGGAATACGGTGGATACCAGGGTTACCCTGAGGGAGGGCAGCAGACTGGAATTCTATGATGCTATGGAGGATGTGCGGTATCCTCTTCTGGAGGAGATTGGGATTGACGGCGCGGACGGCACGGTAACATTCCGGCTGGTATTGGAGCCATACCAGTCCGTTTTCGTGGTGCCGGAAGCCGCCGGGGAAGCAGGAGGGTTTGCAGAAATCTTTGCGGAAATGGAAGCTACCGGGGAAACGGGAGCTTTGAACAGGGCAGAACTGTCCGGAAAGCCGGGAGAGAGGCCGATTCCCCTTGTGGACGAGGCATTTGTGGCCGCGCGGAGGGAAAAGCGCCTGGAGGGGGCCTGGAGGATATCCGTCCTGCGGGAAACCGGGGAGTACGAAGCCCTGAATGGGCTTACAGAACTCACCAACATCTCTGCAGCGGACATCCTGCCGGAGTACTCGGGGAGAATCTGCTACGAGACTTCCTTTGAGCTGGAGCCGGGAATGGAAACGAGCGAGGCCGACATAGACGCCGTGCTGGACCTGGGCCAGGTCTACGAAATCAGCGATGTGGAGCTGAACGGCAGACCTGTGGGGAACAAAATCTGCCCGCCCCATCTCTACAGGCTGGAATGCAGGCCCGGCAGGAATGAGCTGCGCATCATCGTGACCAATACCTTCGCGAAAGAGAAGATAGGCAATGTGTTCGACAGGGCCATGCCCCAGGAACCCTCCGGGCTGCTGGGGCCGGTGCGGCTGTACCTGTGAGGGCCGGTGGGATTCCCCTTTTAAATATTTTTCCAAAAAGGGAATAAAAAATGCAAAAATGAAAAAAACAATTGATATGAGGGTCTGCTTGTGCTAAGATAAGTACCATGGAGGAAAGACTATGGAAAGCGTTGTAAGGCTATCTTCCCTGAGGATTCATAATATCAAAAATGTAAGGAATGGACAGATTGTCATGCCAGGCACCTGCCGAAAGCAATTGGACTATAAGGCTGCCGAGGTGCTTGGACTATACGGACAGAATGGTTCCGGGAAAACAGCGGTCATTGACGCGCTTTATTATCTGCAGCGTATCATGATTGGCGCTGGGCTGGAAGAGGAAATCGCGGATTATATCGATGCCAATGAAAATCTGGCAGAGATTACCGCGGATTTTCATATTTTTTCCGAAACGGTCATATATGAAGCGGGCTATAGGATAAGTCTGCAGAGGAGTGAAAAAGGGGCTGAGATTCTTCGGGAAACCTTAAGCTGCGCTGTAAATAACGGCAATGCCAGAAGCAATAAAACCGTCTTTATGGATTACCAGCGTTCAGACAGGAGAAATGTATTCACCCCCAGGAAAAGACTGGACGAGGTTGTCGAAGCCGATTCGGGTCACTTCTTTAGGGGATACGGTAAAACTCAAAGGTAAGAAGGAAGGG
>CAMTBF010000105.1 GCA_947068385.1 uncultured Lachnospiraceae bacterium | reverse complement strand
CCCAATAATTGCTATTATTTTAGTTACAATCGCTAAAATGGGTATTAGAGCTTGGCTTGCTATGCGCAAAGAAAAGCATTCTACCAACAATCAAAATTCATAACTTCTTAACCATGCAAACACTTTATATTTAAAATACAATCTGCACCCAAAATGTACTCAAAGCCCCAAAACTAATCCCGGAAAGCCAGTATCCATGCGGCTTCCCGGGATTCTTCCATCTACTCGAACTCTATGGTCGCCGGCGGCTTAGGGCTCATGTCAAAGCAGACCCGGTTCACATGCTCCACCTCTGCCTGTATCCGCTCCGTGATCCGCTCCAGCACCGCCCAGTCCACCTTCTCCACGGAAGCCGTCATGGCATCCACAGTATTGATCGCCCGGATGATCACCATATACTCGAACACCCGCGCATTGTTCTTCATGCCCACGGACTTGAAATCCGGCACCACGGTGAAATACTGCCACACCTTCTTATCCAGCCCGGCCCTGGCGAACTCCTCCCGCAGGATGGCATCCGACTCCCGCACGGCCTCCAGCCTGTCCCTGGTGATGGCCCCCAGGCACCTCACGCCCAGTCCCGGCCCCGGAAAAGGCTGACGGTACACCATATCGTGGGGCAGCCCCAGCTCCACGCCGCAGGCCCGCACCTCATCCTTAAATAACTGCTTCAAAGGCTCCACCAGCTCGAACTTCAGATCCTCCGGCAGTCCTCCCACGTTGTGGTGGGACTTGACCATCTTCGCCGTCTTCGTGCCGCTCTCGATGATGTCGGGATAGATGGTGCCCTGCCCCAGAAAGTCAATCCCGTCCAGCTTCCTGGCCTCCTCCTCGAAGACGCGGATGAATTCCCCGCCGATAATCTTCCGCTTCTGCTCCGGATCCGCCACGCCAGCCAGTTTCCCCAGGAAGCGCTCCACGGCGTCCACGTAGATCAGGTTGGCATGGAGCTGGTCCCGGAACACCTTCACCACGCTCTCCGACTCGTCCTTGCGCATCAGGCCGTGGTTCACATGGACGCAGGTCAGCTGCTCCCCGA
This sequence comes from uncultured Lachnospiraceae bacterium, assembly GCA_947068385.1. Taxonomy (GTDB): domain Bacteria; phylum Bacillota; class Clostridia; order Lachnospirales; family Lachnospiraceae; genus Acetatifactor. The sequence continues at coordinate 8,699 of CAMTBF010000105.1, read as the reverse complement.
TAGCCCTGATCAGCATGGCCGCCACCACGGAAGAGTCCACGCCGCCGGACAGGGCTAACAGCACCTTCCTGTCGCCCACCTGCTGCCTGATCAGCTCCACCTGATCCTCGATGAAATTCTTCATGTTCCAGTTCGCTTCCGCCTTGCAGTCCTCAAACAGGAACCTCTTCAGCGCCTCCCGCTCTGGCAAGGCATCCAGCCGCACCTCGCATTCGGACTGGGGATAGTCGATGGAGATCATGGGCCAGCCCAGCCCGTAGAGCTCGGGGCGCACCTCCACTGCCTGTCCGTCCACGATGCGGTTCTCGCCGCCGTTCAGAATAATGCCCTTTACATTGGGCAGGGCCTGCAGCTCTTCCACGGTGATGTCGTGGGGATGGATCTCGCTGTATACGCCCAGGGCGCGGATGTCCCTGGCAAGGACTGTGTTCTGGGTGCTGCCCAGGTCAAGAATGACGATTAAATCCTGCTTCATTGATGGTATTCTCCTTCTCTTTTCTTATGGGGCCTGTTCCTTTCCATACTATTCATGATACCTTAGGCATCTGCGGTTTGCAAGGCCTATTTTGCCATGGCCTGCTTTGCCATCACCACCTGACGCTCCACCGCTCCGAGTATTCCCCGGACAGCTCCTCGTGCTTCACTTCCCGCTCCATGGCCTCCTCCGACTCCTGCTTCCTGCCCAAGAGCAGGCGGAATTCCTGCTCGTCGAAGGGCAGCTCCACCCAGCCGTCCTTCCATGCGGAGAGGTAGGCGGCATTGCCGATCGTCAGCCCCCGTATCCCCTCCCGGCCCGGCGCAATCAACTCCGTTCCCCGAAGCACGGCATCCGTGAAGTTCTGTAGGATCTCCAGATGGCCTCCGTCGGCCTCCGTCTGTTCTATGGTCCGGCAGGTCACCTTCTCCTGGGGCATGCCGTCCCTGGAGGTGTAGCAGATCTCCCGCTCGTCCCGCTCCAGCAGATAGAGCTTCAGGCAGCCGTTCTCCACCACCGCCTTGCCCAAAGTTCCGCTGATCTCCATCCGGTTGGTGCCGGGATACTCCCCGGTAGAGGTGATGAACACCGCGCTGGCGCCGTTCCCATACTCGGCGTAGATGGTGGCGTCGTCCTCCACCTGGATTCTATGGTAATGGCCCTCCCTGCAGAAGGCCCGCAGCCTCACGGGCATCCCCATGATCCACTGCCAGATGTCCAGGTTGTGGGGGCACTGGTTCAGGAGCACGCCTCCTCCCTCCCCGTTCCAGGTGGCCCGCCAGTCGCCGGAATCGTAGTAGGCCTGGGTGCGGTACCAGTTGTTGACGATCCAGACGAAGCGCTTGACCTCCCCCAGCGCGCCCTCCTGCACCAGGTCGTGGAGCTGTCTGAAGAGGCGGTTCGTCCGCTGGTTGTACATGATGCCGAACACGGTCCCGCTCTCCTCCGCCTGGCGGTTCATGGCGGCCACGCTGGTGGTGTCTATGCCCGCGGGCTTCTCGGTCAGGACGTGGAGCCCCCTCCGGAAGGCCTCCCCGGCGATCAGCGGATGCAGCCTGTGGGGGGTGGCGATCAGCACGGCATCTATCCTGCCGCTGTCCAGAAGCGCCTCATAGTCCCCGTATGCCGCAACTCCCGCCAGGCGCTCCCCGGCCCACTCCAGGCGCTCCCTGCGGCAGTCGCACACCGCCGCCAGCGCCGCGCCCCTTACCCTGCCCTCAAAAAGCTGCACCGCGTGGGCGCTTCCCATGTTCCCGATTCCCACTACCCCAAACCGCAAAACCTCCATGTCCTTCCCTCCCTCTGTGTGTCAAAAATGCGTTTTAATTTTAACGTTTCATCAAAACCCTCTGCTTCTCTGCCGAAGCCCGTCGGCATGTCAGAAGATTTTCTCCAGGAGCTTGATATATTCGCTGATCAGGTCGCTGGTCTTCTCGGCGTAGATGGTTTCCTTGGCCAGCGCCACATTGTCGGTGATGACATTGTCCACGTTCAGCTCCACCATCTTCCGGATGCTGGCCTGGGTGTTCACCGTCCAGGCGTAGAGCTGCTTTCCCTGTCCGTGGACCCTGTCCACCAGGTTCTCGGTCACATTGGCGGCCTCCACGCTGAAGTGGTCCGCCGCGTCCAGCTCCGTGATGTTCCCATAGGCCAGGCTCATGACATAGACCGTGGTGACCTCCGGATTGTATTCCTTTACATTCTCCAGCACCTGATAGGCCTGGGACGTGATCACGCACTGCTCCAGGAAGTCCTGTTCCGCCACGATGTCCACCACGCTTTTCTCGAAATCCGTCTCATGTCCGGTGGGCTTCAGCTCGATGTTGAGCTTGATCAGGTTCTCCCTGGCGAACTCCACCACCTCCGCCAGCAGCGGGATCCCCTCCCCGGCATGCTCCGGCCCGAAGAAGCTCCCCGCATCCAGCCCCGCCACCTCCGCCCAGGTAAGCTCCCAGGTATTTTTGTTCAAGCCTGTGGTACGCTTGAAATTGGTGTCATGGATGACGATGACCTCCCCGTCCTTCGTCTGCTGCACGTCCAGCTCGATCCAGTCCGCCCCCAGCTCCCCCGCGCCCTGGAAGGCGCTCATGGTGTTCTCCGGGTAGTCCGCGGACGCCCCTCTGTGGGCGGTGACCTCGGTGGTCCGGGCGTACTCGATGTTCAGGTTGTATTTCCCCAGGTGCAGCCCGTAGGTGAAGGCCGTCCCCAGGACTATGGCGGCCAGGGCTATCCCGATGCAGGCTGCCCGGGCGCGGGACCTCTCCCTGCCTTTCCCCTCTCCCTCCCCCAGCTCGGGGCCGCGGATCTCCTCGCCCCGCTCCTGTTTATGGGCATAGAACAGGACGCTGATGCCGGCGTAGCTAAAGGGCATGGACAGGGACATGAACACCGCGGCGGACAGGGCGATGAACATCCAGATGATGGTGGACACGAAGCTGCCCAGCAGGGCGAAGCGCTCCAGCATGCCGTCCACCGCCATGATCAGCAGTATCCCTATCAGGACGCAGCCCAGAAAGCACAGGGATATCACCGCCTGCATGGCCACCAGGGCGAGCATGTCCCGGACATGTCTCCCCGCCCCCAGACGGCGGCTGCGCTTCCTGGCCTCCCTGAAGGGGAGATCCTCCAGTACCAGAAAATGCAGCGAGTAGAGCCAGTTCGACAGCAGCGCCGCCAGCAGGGCCACCGCCCCGGCGTACAGCACAGGCAGGACACGGTTCTGCCTGATATGGTCCTGGATGAAACCGGGCACCTGGATGGTGGAGACCACCCCCGATGCCATGCCCAGGTTCAGGAAGGGTATCAGGAACAGGATCAGGAACGCCAGGGAGAGGCTCCGCGGGTGGAGCAGCCCCATGCACTTGCGGACGGAGAGGCGCAGCACATCCGGCAGCCAGGCCTTCCTCCCCTGGTAGGACTGGTCCAGCAGGATGATTACCGTGGCGATGTCGAACATGGCGTAGGCCGTCATGAGCAGGAGAAGGACGAGCAGCGACAGCAGGGTCAGCGGATGGACGGCGAAGGACAGCACGTTCTCCACCGTCAGATACCTGTACCCCGTCATTTTCATGACCAGGCGAAAGCTGCCCGAGAACAGCGGCACGGCCACCAGGAACGTCAGCAGCTTGAAGACAATCTCAAATTCCGCCAGCGCCCTCCGGTTCCGGTTCACCAGCCTCCCCAGTTGTCCTACTTTCCCCATCCTCTTCGCCCTCATCCTAGCTTTCCCGTGTACGCTTCGCGGATCTCGCGGTCCGATAAGACAATTATGGGCGAATCCGCCGGAAAAGTCAATAACGAGTAAATTTTTTGAACCGCCTCATTGCATGGCCCTCGGCGCTCTGCTATCATGATGGGAGGAGGTGACAGGAATGGCCAATGAAGATAAGAAGGATTTCAACGCGATGCTGCGGGATGCCAAGGACATGCCGAAGATCCAGGTCCTGACAGATGAGGCTTCCATCAAAAAGTACGGCGGGGAGCGGATGTATTTTGCTCCTCCTGCCGCTTATGACGAGATCATGCGGAAGGTGCCCCGGGGGAAGCTTATCACCGTGGGCGCCATCCGGGAGCATCTGGCCAGGGAGAACGGCGCGGATTTCACGGATCCTATCACCGCGGGGATCTTCGTCTCCATCGCGGCCTGGGCCAGCTACCAGCGCTCCGGGGACGAGACGCCCTACTGGCGGACGCTGAAGGCCAACGGGGAGCTGAACGCCAAGTATCCCGGCGGCGTAGAGGCGCAGAAGGGGCTGCTGGAGAAGGAGGGGCATACCATACTACAGAGGGGCAGGACGAACATCCGGTATTACGTGAAGGATTACGAGCAGGCGCTGCTTGCCCTGTGACATGCGGCGCAGATCCGCCTTGCCCTTCATGCAGATGGCAGCGGACGCGGCAGCCCGGATTTAAGACCGGGCTGCCGCTATGCGTTACACCAAATCGTATTTCGTCACATCCACGCCCACAGTCCCGTCCGCGATGAAGGAAATGCCGTCCGCCTCCTGCTCCGTGTACAGCACGGCGGAGAGGACCTGCTCCCCCTCATTGACGAAGATCTCGGCGCTGAACCGGTCCAGGACGATCCGCAGCTTCAGCTCCCCGGCCCGGTGGTTCACCAGGCTGCGCCTCTGGTGGATGATGGCCCGCCTGGAGCCGGAGAACTTCCTGTCTATCTTCAGCACCGACTCCGCCGGGCGGAAGCTCAGGGAGGTGTAGCAGGATTCGCTCTGGGCAAAGCGGACCGCGAATTTCCGGTACAGGTCGCAGCCCTCGGCGGGGCGGACAGTGAGCTCCATGTCTATCCTGCGGCCGCTGACTCCCTCCAGCTTCACCAGGCCGGAGACTGTGACGTCCGTGTAGGCGACCTGGCCGGAGCGCATCTGCTCCAGCTCCCGCACCGGCTTCTGGTACAGGCGGCCGTTCTTTATGGACAGCTCCCTGGGCAGGCTCATCTGGCCGAACCAGGGCTCCTCCTGGACTCTGCGGTGGTTGCAGGTGTCCCAGTTCTGCATCCAGCCTATCATCACCCGGCGTCCGTCCGGCGTGAGCACCGTCTGGGGCGCGTAGAAGTCGATTCCGTAGTCGATGGACTGGTCGCTCTGCTCCGCAAAGTCCTGCGTCTCTTTGTCGTAATCCCCGATCAGGCACAGCGTCCCGTTGCCGTTATGGTACTCGAAGCCGGAAGGGAGCATGTCCTGGGGGCTGGTGAGCAGCACCCACTTCCCGTCCAGGGGGAAGAAGTCGGGGCATTCCCACATCTTTCCGAAGCGGTTCCCGTTTTCTGCCAGTTTCTTCACGTAATTCCATTTGAATCCATCCGGGCTGGCATACAGCAGGATCTGGCCGCTGCCGTCCGCGGGCCTGTTGCCGATGACGCAGCGGTAGGAGCCGTCCTCCTCCCGCCACATTTTGGGATCCCTAAAATCGTTCCTGCTGCCGCCCTCGGGGACGTCCCTTTCGTCCAGGACGGGGTTGTTCTCATATTTCACGTAGTCCGTGCCGTCCCCCACGGCCAGGCACTGGGTCTGCACCTCATGGCAGCTCCCGTCCGCCTGCCGCTCCTTCACCACTCCCGTGTACATCAGCAGCTGCCTGCCGTCCGGCAAGGTCAATGCGCTTCCGGAGAAGCATCCGTCCCTGTCGTAGATTTCATCGGGGGCCAGCGCCGCGGGCAGGTATTCCCAGTGCAGGAGATCCTCGCTCACCGCGTGGCCCCAGTGCATAGGGCCCCAGTGGGAGTCATAGGGGTGGTACTGGTAGAACATGTGGTATTTCCCGTCATGCCAGGAGAACCCGTTGGGATCGTTCATCCATCCCACCCGGGGGGAGAGGTGGAACTTTGGCCTCTCCTCCTTCCGGATCGCCTTCCCGAAGGTCTCCTCATATTTGCGCGCTTCCCATAGTGTCTGACTTGTCATATCTGATTCCGTGCCCCTTTTTGTTCTATGATTTCCCCGCAGGGCGGCGGCGAGCCGAAAATGGCCCAGCCGTCCTGCGAAGACATTTTCCTTACTCCAGTATGCCACTTAATTCCAGATTCCGCAACAGCTTTTCCAGAGCCTGTTCCATATAGGTTGCATATATGCACTGCCAGCTCACTCAGCCGTCACCTTCCCGGAGTAGCGGTCATAGGCGTCCTGATACACCTTCAGCAGCTTATCCATGCCGCATTTCTTCCGCAGATGCTCGATATAGGCCTCCCACTCCGCGTCCGTGGGGCCGCCGTTCTTGATCCACAGGCCCTCCTGCTCCGACACGGCGCTCTCGAAGTCCGCCCTGTACCAGTCGATGTCGTCCAGCTCCCTGCCGGTGAACACACAGTCCACGGGGTAGGTGGAGGTATCCGACACATAGGGCATCCAGTACTCGTACAGATCCGTCAGCCGCTCGATGGCCCTGTCCTCCATCTTGAAGGTGGTCAGGTAATAGTCGCTGAGAATCAGCTTCGGCCCGAACACCTCGCATTCGCCCTTCAGCTCTCCGGAGCCCTTTCCGTACTTCTCCCGGCTCTCCTCGTCCGAGATGCTCAGCCATACGCCGTCCTGATCCTGCTCCGTGAAGTAGGTGCCGATGGGGCCGTACTGGAGCTGCATGACGGTTTCGGGGGCATACCACATGTCAAAGAACCTCAGCAGGTTGGCGGGGCTCTTGCATTTCTTGGTGATGTTGAGCTGTCCGCTGTTGATGCCGCCTCCGGTGCGGACGGTCACGTTGTGGGTGCCGTCAGGGCCGTCCAGGACGGGCAGGAACACATAGTCCCCGGCGTATTCCCCCATCAGCTCCTCGATGTACCACCAGGTGGACACGCCCACATAGCCCTGGGAGCACTTTGCTATCAGCTGGGTGGAGTCCTGGCTGAACATCTCCACGTCCATCAGCCCCTCCGCGTACCAGTCGTGGAAATAGGTGATTGCGTCCCGGTAGGCGTCCGTCACGCTCATGAACTCCACTGTTCCGTCGCTGTTCAGCACCAGGTCGTTGCACACATCGTTGGGCCAGTTGGTAAAGCCGAAGCCCGCGTAGAAGATGTTCTGCCCCCAGCACCACTGGTCGAAGCCCGTGCTCATGGGGATGGTGCTGCCCGGCGCGTTGCCGTAATATCTGGCGCTCATGTCATTGTCCCGGAAGGCCTTCAGGGCCGTGTGGAGCTCCTCCAGGGTAGTGGGCACCTCCAGTCCCAGGTCGTCCAGCCACGCCTTGTTGATCATGGAGAACTGGGGGATGGAGTAGATGCTGTAGTCCTCCGGTGCCCCGATGCCGCCGGTGCCCATGCGCTCCCCCGCGGGCAGGCCGTAGATATAGCCGTCGTCCATGGTGATGGCGCTGCGGATGTCCGGGTTCTCCTCCAGGATCTTCGCCAGGTTGGGCATGTACTCCTCCGTCAGGTAGGGGGTCAGGTCGATGAAGGTGCCGTCGTCCCCGTAGCGGGAGATGTCGTAATTGCTGAATCCCACGCCCATGAACGCGTCCGGGAGCTCGTCGCCCGCGATGCGGATGTTCACCTGCTCGCCCAGGGACTCGCTCATGGTGGTCCACTCTATGCCGATCCCGGCATCGGCCTGGAGCTGTTTTAATACCTGATTGTCGTCATAGCCCGGGCTCAGCGCGCCCTGGCCGCCCATGATGGCGAACTGCGTCTGGGTGGCATCCGGGTTGGCCACCCCCTTTTCATGGTGTCCGTAATCCTTATTCCCACAGGCTGCCGTGGTCAGCGACAGGCCCATGGCCAGGGCGCAGGGCACAAGCCTTACCCTATAATTGTAGTCATTCCTCTTGTTCATAATCGAATCTCCTCTTAGACCTTTCTCCAAATCAGCCTTCCTCTGCATCATCCCTTCACCGCGCCCGCCATGAATCCTTTTTCAAAGTACTTCTGCACGAAGGGATACATTGCCAGCATGGGAGCCGCCGCTATGATAATGGAAGAAAACTTGATCATCTCCGTCATCCTGTTCAGCTCCGCGAACCCGCCGGAGATGGTGCTGGCCTGGCTGGCGCTGGCCGAGCTCTTGATCAGGATGTTGCGCAGCACCAGAGGCAATGGGGCCCTGCTGGGGGAGGGCAGGTAGATCATGGCCGTGAACCAGTCGTTCCAGTAGGCCACCATGCTGAACACCACCATCACCGCCATGATGGAGCGGCTCAGGGGCACCACAATCTTGATGAAGGTGGCCCATTTGGAAGCGCCGTCGATGTCCGCCGCCTCGGTCATCTCCTTGGGGATGTTGTTCTCAAAGAAGTTCCGCACGATGATCATGTTCCCCACGCCCACGCCGCCAGGGAGGAACAGGGACCAGATATTGTTGATCAGCCCGGTCTGCTTCACCACCAGGTAGGTGGGCACCATGCCGCCTCCGAAGTACATGGTGATGATAAAGAAGATGCTCAGCCACTTCCTGCCGGGCAGGGTCTTCACGCTCAGGGGGTAAGCCGCCAGGTAGAGCACCACCACGGAGAATACGGTTCCGATGACGGTGTATTTGAAGCTGTTCAGCAATCCCGTCAGGATGCTGGCATCGGCGAACACCGCCTTGTAGCCCTCCAGGGTGAGCTGGCTGGGCAGGAGGAAGGTCTTGCCCGCGTATACGTCGTAAGGATCCGACACGGACGCTATCAGTACATAATATAATGGGTATGCCACCAAAAACAGGAAGATGGAACAGAGCGCTACCAGAATGATGTGTTGACAGATAAGATCAGATCGGAAGAGCACACGTCTGAA
>CAMTBF010000104.1 GCA_947068385.1 uncultured Lachnospiraceae bacterium | reverse complement strand
ATTGGAAAATAGCAGTCACGGGAAATGGAGGACACATATATGAAGCAAAACAAAAAGGCGACTAAAGGAAAGGCCAAAAAAACCTTTTACAAAAAATGGTGGTTTTGGCTGATTATCGTTATCCTGCTCGGACTTGGTCTCGGAAAGGATGGCGAATCTAACCGCATGATAGATAAAAATGATATAGCCAGCCAATCAACCGTACAAGCAGCAAAAGAATCCGAGAAAACAAATCCATCTGAATCGGATATTGAATATTCTGTAAGAAATGTGCACAACGATGTAACAGGCAATTGGAGAGTTGCAGTAGTTTATGATAGCGCTCAAGCAACGGACATTGCCCTTGACTATTACAACAAATACTTTGAAAGCGATAGCGAAATTCATGCAATCGTCAATTTATATCTCAAAACTACTACCAAAATTTCAGTATTAGGTAATATTTTGGATGTGACGATTTATGAATATGTAGACAAAGAAGAACATGACGCTAAAGCTCTTTTCAGCGGAATGCTGCTAAAAGAATATTTTATAGATAAGGACACCGGCGAAATCGAAGAAATCCAATGACATTTTGGTCAAAGCCATGCCAGCAGGCGCAAATCCCCTGCCGTCATGGCTTTTTGCATCATTCATATAGCTGCAGCAGCTCCCCGCCCCTCACTGCGCCGGTATCCCCTCGGGCCTCTGCGCCGTCTCCAGCAGCCGGTTCCCCCGGATGTCGATGACGGGCCCGCCGGTGCCTTCGATGTACTCTTTCGTAATGGTGACCCGGCCGATGTTGTCGTCCTTGGGTATCTCGTACATGATGTCCAGCATGAACTCCTCGATGATGGAGCGCAGGGCCCTGGCCCCGGTGTCCCGCTCCATGGCCTTGTCCGCGATGGCCTCCAGGGATTCCTCCGTGAACTCCAGCTTCACCTCGTCCAGCTCCAGGAGCTTCTGGTACTGCTTCAGGATGGCGTTCCTGGGCTCCTTCAAGACCTTCACCATCATCTCCTTGGTGAGCCCCTTCAATGTAAAGATGACGGGCAGGCGGCCGATGAACTCCGGAATCATGCCGAACTTGCGGATGTCCTCCACCGTCACCTTGGAGAGGATGTCCTTGTCCTTGTCGTACTTGTCCCGAAGCTCGGAGTTGAAGCCGATGCCAGCGGTCTTGTTCAGCCGCTGCTTGATGATCTCCTCCAGGTCCGGGAAGGCCCCGCCGCAGATGAACAGGATGTTCCTGGTGTTCACCGTGGCCAGAGGCACCATGGCGTTCTTGCTGTTGGCCCCCACGGGCACCTCGATCTCCGCGCCCTCCAGGAGCTTCAGCATCCCCTGCTGGACGCTCTCGCCGCTGACGTCCCGGGTGTTGGTGTTCTTCTTCTTGGCTATCTTGTCGATCTCGTCGATGAAGATGATGCCCCGCTCCGCCTTCTCCACATCATTGTCCGCGGCGGCCAAAAGCTTTGACACCACGGACTCGATGTCGTCCCCGATGTAGCCCGCCTCCGTCAGGGAGGTGGCGTCCGCGATGGCAAGGGGCACGTCCAGGAGCCTGGCCAGGGTCTTCACCAGGTAGGTCTTGCCGCAGCCCGTGGGGCCGATCATGAGCATGTTGGACTTCTCGATCTCGATGTTGTCCATGGTGCCGGTGGCGACGCGCTTGTAGTGGTTGTACACCGCCACGGAGATGACCTTCTTGGCATGGTCCTGCCCCACCACGTACTCGTCCAGGCTGGCCTTGATCTTGTGGGGCGCGGGGATGTTGCGGATGTCCAGCGCAGGCGCGGCATCGGCTTCCTTCTTCTTTTTCTTTATTTTCTGCTTGTTGGGGATGCCCCCGTCCCCCCGCAGGTCAGCCAGGTTCACGAAGCTGATGTTGGGGATGCCGCCATGCTTGGCCATCTGGTCCAAGTCGTTCTGGAGCTGGGGGTTGTTCAGCATCCCCTGATAGTCGAACTGGCTCACGGTCTCCATGGTCTTGTGCATGCAGTCGCTGCAGACGCAGATATTGTTGGGCAGCTTGAACATCTTCCCCGCCTTGCTCTCCGGGCGGCGGCAGATGAAGCAGACGTCTTCGTAGTCCTTATTGTCGCTCTTTCCCGCGTTCTTGGTGGCGGATGCGTCCGGGTGGCCCTGGGTCAGATCCGTCTTCCCGTCCCCGGCCTCTCCTCCGGCTTTCTTCTCTTCCTCTTTTTCGTCATATATGTCAGACATGGCTTTGTCTCCTTGTTTTCGCGTATTGTGGAACCATGCTTCCAGTATACTTGAAAATGCATCTGTGTACAAGTGAACTTTTTATAAACCCCCCATGTACAGACAAAGACCCCGGGCAGGTCTCCCCGCCCGGGGTTTCTGTGGTTCCTTTCGGTGATTCCGTGCCTATCTCACGCAGGTCCTACTCCGTAGGCTGGCTGCCCAGCGTGACATCCAGCTCCACGTCCTCATACTGGCCGCCCTGGGCGCGCTTCACCGTCACCTTCACGGTCTCGCCTGCCTTATAGTAGCTGACCAATTGCTTCAGCTCCATGCGGGTGGAGACCTTCTGGCCATCGAACTTCACGATGACGTCGCCGTGCTGGATGCCCGCCTGCTCTGCAGCGGAGCCCTCCGCCACCTCGTATACATACACGCCTCCGGGGATGCCCAGCATCTGGGTGATTTGGTCCGTCACGTCCTGCATGGTGATGCCCATGTAGCCTACCTCGCCGTCCGCCACCTTGTCCGTCCTGGTCTGGCGCTCCAGCAGGTCAGCGATGATGGGGCTGGCGGAGCTGATGGGGATGGCGTAGCCCATGCCCTCTACCTGGGAAGCCGCTATCTTGTTGGAGTTGATGCCGATCACCTCTCCGTTGATGTTCAGCAGCGCGCCGCCGGAGTTGCCGGGGTTGATGGCCGCGTTGGTCTGGATGAAGATGCCTGTGGAGCCGTCGTCCAGGGTCATCTCACGGTTCAGGGCGCTGATGATGCCATTGGTGACAGACTGTCCGTATCCCAGCGCATTCCCGATTGCGATCACGGGCGTGCCCAGCTTCAGGTTGTCGCTGTCCCCCATGGTGGCGATGGTGATGGCGCCCTTGGTCTCCTGGGTCACGTTCTCCAGGGGCACGGCAATCACCGCCAGGTCCATGTCCGCGTCCGTGCCCTTGATATAGGCCTGGGCCACGGAGCCATCTATGAAGGTCACCTCCAGGGTGTCCATGCCCTGCACCACATGGTTGTTGGATACGATCAGAAGCTCGTTCTCATTCTCGGCCACGATGATGCCGGAGCCGCTGGACGCGCCCTGCTGGCTGTACTGCTGCCCCCAGAAGGTGGTCCCGGTCTGGGTGTAGTTGTTCACGATGGATACCATGGCCGGCATCACTTCCTCCACCACGTCCGAGATGTCGGTATTCACATAGGTAATGTTGTTCACATTCTGCAGCAGGGACTCTCCTTTGCCGTCCGGCAGGCTGGGCTGTACGGCATCCTCTGTGGAGACCTCGGCCGCCTCCCCTCCGGCTATCCTTTCCACCCCCATGTGCACCACATAGAACCCTGCCCCGGCGAAGAGGCCGAACACCAGGCCCAGGCTCATGCTCAGCAGGATCTTGCGGAAGGCCCCCTTCTTCTTTTTGCCGGCTTTAGCGGGGTCGGGGGCCATGCCGAAGTCCGTCCTCTGACCGCCGTTTCCGTCTGTCTGGTAGGTAGTGTAGCTGCCATTGTCGGAATTGGAATAAATATCGTTCTCGTACATAATGATTACCTCCTCTATGAATATCTGCTTGTTGTTTCATCTTTATGTACTTCAGTATATCTTCCAATTGTGTTGGAATTGTGTTCTCTATATGAAACGATTGTGAAAATATCAATTTTTTCGATTCCAGTATTCCCTGTTGGATGTGAGCCGCAGCACCAGGAAGCGGGGCAGGCCTTCATAATGCTTCCCCAGAAGGTATCCGGCGTATTTGAAGGCGCACTGCATACAGAAGCCCGGGAAACGGTATAAGCGCTTCCTCTCCTTCAGGTACTGCCAGGTCTCCTCCACCAGCCGCCTTCCCTCGGACTCCGAGGCCGCCAGGCCGAACACCTCCGGATGCTGGGCCTGGGACACGCCCAGGTCGAAATTGCGGCGAAGCTGCTGAAGGTTGGTGTAATCGTGGGAGTGGACCACCTGGGCCCGGGCCTCATAGGCCACACCGTACCCTGCCTTCAGGGCCTTGGCGGCGTAGAGCATGTCCTCATTGAATATGGTATGCCGCACGAACCCTCCCAGTTCCCCGTATATATCCCTCCGGTAGGCCGCGCACACATTGGAGCAGAAAAAGGTCTTGATCCCTAAGTCCGGCAGATCCTCCAGGGTCTTCACCCGGGAGGCGTCCGGATAGTTGAACCGCCTGGAGGCCTTCTCGAACTCCGAGGAGGCGGCGTCCGGCAGCTGCCTGGCGTAGGATGCCGCCACCGTCCCTGTGAGATGCTCCGTCAGCCGCTCCACGAGATACCGGTCAGCCGGCATGGCGTCCTGGGTCATCATGATGAAGACCTCCGCATCCGAGCAGCCCACGGCCTCATGCCTGGTCCCGCCGTGGTCGAAGTCCCGCTTCTCCAGGTGGCGCACCTCCACCCCAGGGTATCTGCGGGCGAAATCCCTTTCCTCTGTCAGCTTTGCAAAATGCTCCCGCCCTGTATTCATCAGGATGATCCTGTGGACGGGCACGGACTGCTCCAGCAGCCTGTCCAGCAGCGCGAACAGCCCCTCGTCCGGCTTATATATGGGAATGATGACGTCTATCTTCAAGCGAGCTACCCCCTGCTTTCCTATTGCTGTGGCCGATCGGGCAGGGGAGGGCCTTCCCCTGCGTATCCTAAAAAAGGAGAGCGCCAGCTCTCCTTTTCGTATATGCGTCCGTTTTCCCTCACTCCATGTACGGGGAGGTGTCGGAGAGGATTCTCTGGCTGTATTCCTTCACGCTGTCCGAAACCGTGTATGTGGCATCCTCGAAGAGGAACTGGTGCAGCCACACCACATTGGACACCAGATCCGTGGGGATGACGCAGGCGCCCTTGGCCCCCATGCTGGCGTTGCCCCGCATTTCCGGCTGGGGGAAGCCCTCCTCCTCCACGATGCGGTAGTTGGCGATGTTCCCCAGGAGGTCCAAGATATCCTTGGAGTCAAGGCTGGTATAGATATCGTCGATGCAGTCGTTGAACACCCTGGTCAACGTGGCCAGGTCCGCCTCCTTGGCCCGGTCCTCGATGGCCTGTATCACTTCCCGCTGGCGGGCTGCCCGCTGGAAGTCATCGCCCTTGGTCTGGCGGATGCGGCAGTAGGATGTGGCCTGCACGCCGTTCAGGAGCTGGTAGCCGGGCTCCGTCACCGGGGTATACTGGCATTTGAGCACATTGGACACGTCCACCTGGTAATTGTTGATATGCTTCAGCTCCTCGCTGTCCACGTCCACGTACACGCCGCCCAGGCCGTCGATGACCTCGCTCAGGCCCTTATAGCCCACGGCGACGAAATTGGTGATGTCCATGTCCAGGTTCATGTTCAGCATCTTCACCGCCTGCTCCGCCCCTCCGTAGGAGTAGGCCCCGTTGCACTTCTGGTACTCGTCCGTGCCGATGTTGAGGTAGGTGTCGCGGTACACGCTGACCAGCTTGATGTCCCCGGTGTCCATGTTGATGCTGGCGATGATCGTGCTGTCGCTGCGGCTCCCCTTGAACAGCTGGCCGTCCGTCTGGGCGTCCACGCCGAACAGGGCGATGTTCATGTACCCGTGCATGGTGCCGCCCTCCTCCTTCATCTCCTGCACCTGTGAAGGTATGGCCAGCTTCTCCGGATCCATGACCGTCACCTTGGGCCCCTCGCTGGTCTTGTTCATCACCAGATACAGCACCGCCACCATCACCACGATGATGATGATCTCGAACGCAAAGAGGACCATCTTCCTCCTCTGCCTTGCGGCCCGCTGCCTGGCGCTCATCTTTCCTCTCGTAGCCATAATACCGTCTCCTTGTCAGTAAGCGTTTTTATTGATGAATCCCGTGAAAAAGGTCATCAGGATTATTTTCAGGTCGAACCATATGGTCCAGTTCTCGATGTAGTAGATATCGTACTCGATCCGTTTCCGGATGGAGGTGTCGCCCCGCAGCCCGTTCACCTGGGCCCAGCCGGTGAGCCCCGGCCTCACCTGGTGCTTCACCATATACCTGGGAATCTCCTCCTTGAACTTATCCACGAACAGGGGCCTCTCCGGCCTGGGCCCCACCAGGCTCATGTCCCCCCGCAGGATGTTGAACAGCTGGGGCAGCTCGTCTAGGCTGGTGCGCCGCAGGAACTTCCCCACAGGCGTGACCCTGGGGTCATCCCGCACTGTCCAGGCCTTTTTCTCCTCCCCGGGGACCTGCCGCTCCATGGTGCGGAACTTGTACATATAAAAGGGCTTGTTGTGGAGCCCCACCCGCTCCTGCCGGAAGATCACAGGCCCCGGGCTGGTAAGCTTGATCAGCAGCGCCGCCAGCAGCATCAGGGGGGAGGTGAGCGCCATGCCGAATACCGCGCCGCACACGTCCATGATCCGCTTTATGATGATGTTCCCCGTGTTGGTCAGGGGCACATAGCGGATATTGATCACCGGCAGCCCCATCAGATCCTCCGTGTAGGGCTTGCTGGGTATCAGGCTGTTGTAGTCCGGTATGAACTTGGTGTGCACCCCGGATTTCTCACAGGTGGCCACGATGCCCTCCAGATGGTCGTAATCCTGCAGGGACAACGAGATGGCGATCTCGTCCAGCTTGTTCTCCGGCAGGATGACCTCCAGGTTCCCAAGCCTGCCCAGCACCTTGACCCCCTTGTACACCGTCCCCGCCGGGATATGGTTGTCCAGGATCCCGCAGGCCACATAGCCCCACTGGGGATTGTCCGTCAGCCGGTCGATGTACTCCTCCGCCGCCCTGGAATACCCCACCAGCAGGATGTGCTTCAGGTTGTAGCCCTTCCTGCGGATCGTCCGAAGCCCCCGGCGCAGGGCCAGCCGGAAGCTGGAGGTGATGCCCACGTTGAAGATATAAAAAAAGGCTATCACCGAGCGGGAGAAATTGATCTCACGGATGACCATGTACAGGGCGATGATCAGCGCCACGATCCCGATGGTATTGGCCTTGATGATGCCGAAGATCTCAAAACGCCGCCGCACCGTCCGCTTGGGCGCGTACACGCCGCAGGCATAGTAGATCACCGCGTAAAAAGGTAGCACAAAAGGCAGGAGATTGATGTACTCCCCCACAGGCAGCACGCCGATTCCCGGCCCGTCGTTCAAGATATAGAATTTGAAGCCGTAGGCCATCACGAAAGACGCGGCAGTGATGCCCACATCTATTACCACCATCAAACGGTTGAATACTTTCTGATTGTCCTTTATCATAAGCGCCACCCAAGGTTAGCATACAATATTATTCTAAAAAGCACAACTTATGATTTTATGAAGCAGTTTCTTAAGTTTTCTTAAGAAGTCGCAGGGTATTGTCCTAAAGCTGTCCCTGAATCGAAAGGTAGTTCCACAGATCCTTCCAGCGGAAGGGAACCTTCGCCCCTCTGCCTTTCTCAGAAAGCGCTTTCCCGAATCCCTCTCGGATCCCCTTTAGATACAGTATCCCCATTCTCTTCCCACAGAAAAATAAAAATTTTACCAAAAAACCGACCAGCAGAAAAGGCAGGTTCCAGATCCACTGCGCAAGTGGCATGTTCTTCGCGATGACGTATATGCTATTAGCTGCCGCTAACTCCGTTTTCCTGGCGTTGTAGCGGGAGCCGGTGGAGGCGCTGCCGTAGTGGACGACCTCCGCCCCCGGCTCGTAGTAGCTGCGGTAGCCCCGGATGCGGGCCCGCCAGCCCATGTCCAGATCCTCCAGGTAGGCGAAGTGGGCCTCGTCAAAAAGGCCGATCTCTTCCAGGACGCTTCTCCGATAGATGGCGGCGCCGCCGCAGGCGGAGAAGATTTCCGCAGGGGCTTCGTAACGGGAGGCGGGCTGCCCCTTCCCACGGGCGTAGGCCCAGCCCAGGGCGCAGTACCTGTCCCCGGCGTCGTCCAGAAGCCTTTGATCGTCCCACATGCGCATCCTTGCGCTGACGGAGAAGGCCTCCTGCCTTGCGTCCAGCGCGCCGCAGAGCGCCCCCACGAAGCGTGGATGGACCTTCGTGTCATTGTTGAGCAGGATCACGTAGGGGGTACTTGCCGCCTGGATCCCCACATTCACGGCATGGCAGAAGCCGGTGTTCCCGGGCAGGGCGATCAGCGAGACCCCGGGGAAGGCCTCCTCTATCAGCTGCCTGCTTCCGTCCGTGGAGCCGTTGTCTACTACGATTATGTGATAGTCGGAGGGCGGGACGTCCTGGGACAGTAAGGATTCCAGGCATCCCCTGATGAATCTGATGCCGTTGTAGTTCGGGATGACGACGGTTGCCTTCTGCATGATATCCTCCTTGGGCCTTCTGCGCCCGTTCCGCTTGTTCTGCCTGGATCGGCTCCTGTTATTATAAGCCAAATCCGGCAGGAATACAATTCATATGCCACGGAATCTGGCCAAAAAGGGCTCTTCCCAATACGGTTCATGACATTTTCATAAAGAATTCCCATTGGGTGTCGATATTCCTGGTAGACAGACAGGAGCATTCCGGCTGCGGAATCGCAGATTGCAGCAGACAGTCAAAATGGAGGTCACTATGAATATCAGATTGCAGAATCCAAATCCTGTGTCCGCGGGACGGAACCTATCGTCCGGCGGCCGCCAGATGAAAAGCACGGCCCAGAAGCTGGAGCGGCAGGCCAGGCGCGACAGCCAGGTCGCCTTCTTCGAAAACAAGAAACAGAGCCTGAAGGACATCCAATGCTCCAGCCCCGAGGAAGTGGCGCGGGTGTTGGAGCTGCTGCACTCCTATGAAGACCAGATTGCGGCCGCCAAGGCGGAATACAACAATGCCCAGATGTTCCATCTGATGGACGAGGCAAAGGAGCGGGGCGAGGAGATCGCCAAGGCCATCGAGAAGAGCGAGCCCAAGACCCCGGAGGAGCGCAGGAAGGAGGCCGTGGAGGAAGCCCTGGGCATCGAGGAGGAGAAAGGGCTGCTGGACGATATCCTGGATCAGGTCGCCGACAAGGCGGCGGAGGCCCTGGAGGACATGCCCGAGGCGGAGGCCTCTCTGGATCGGGAGCCTGCACAGGCAGCGGAAGCGCCGGAAGCGGTGGAAATGTCGGAACCGGGCTATGGCCAGCCCCAGGAGATGCTGCCGGGGCATCCTGCCGCATACAGGAGATTCGATGCCTTCGCGTGACAGCGATTGCATGCACTTCTTTCCAGATTGATGATAGCGCGGTCGTCCAGCAGCACCTTGATATCCAGGACGAAATCCTTGTCAGCAAAATGTAAAGGGAAACCGGTTGACATGGATGTAGAAAAATAAAAGGACGAAAAACCGTAAAAAACAAAAAACATACAATATATTGTGCCTGAAAGCAAAATTCGGCTCCTGGGCACAATATATTGTATGGATATTTTTACCTGAACCCCCGAGGCGCGCGGACACTAACTGCCGTTATGTCCTCCGGCTCAATTGCGGAGCCTTGTTAGTTAAAGGACTTCGCAGTCTCCTTCGCTTTCTCGAACTTCTCCTGCTGCTCCGCCAGGGCCGCCTCATAGCCCATGGCCTTTACATCGTTGATCATCTTCTCCTTGTAGCGTTTCCTCTCTTCTCTGCTTAATTCCTTCTTATGCTCCT
>CAMTBF010000103.1 GCA_947068385.1 uncultured Lachnospiraceae bacterium | reverse complement strand
ACATCCGAGTAATCGTACACAATCGATGTCTGTGCTCTCTTCTCCTTTCTTTCCTGTTGCAGATAACTTATGACCGATGTATCTAGATACACTTTTAATTTTCTGCCCATAGCACATCACCTCCCTTTCCAGATATTTTAGCATAGTTTTCCCGCCTTAACAATCCGTGGTCGCACATTTTATGGAGGCCAGTCCAGCCGCATCTTTTTTTGGAAAAAAGGTTGAGGTGGATGCGGCGGGGTTTTTCTGGTATGGTGGAAAGGAAGTGCGCGGGAAGGCAGCGCATGGAAGAGAGGATGCAGGGAAGGAGGGAATCTTATGACCACACCCAAGCGTTTTGCGTAGCAGAGGCTATTGCAAATATAAGAGAATAGGGTAATAGCCTTTGCAGATCCGGAGGAACGGGATTGCGCGGCAAAACTGCGCGCCTGTCTGTAAGAGGAGACGCAAAATGTGCTATTGGAATACAACTGAATATAGAATCATCCCCATATCCGGCTACCAGGTCCTGCGCAACTGCCCGGGCTGCGGCTGCAGGGCGGCCTATGAGAGCACCGGGAGCTTCCGCGTCAATGCCAACGGGAAGCGGATCGATGTCTGGCTGATCTACCGGTGCAAAAGCTGCGGGCACACCTACAACCTGACTATCTACGAAAGAGTGAAGCCGGAGGACATCCCCGGGGAGGAGTACCGCCGCTTCCTGGAAAACGATGGGGAGACGGCTCTGCGGTACGGCATGGACAAAGGGGTCTTCGCCAGGAACAGGGCCGAGATAGATTGGGAGCATGTGGCCTATGAGATCCGGCCGATGGAGGTGCGGGAGAGTCTGGAGAGCCGGGAACGCCTGGAGAATCAGAAGAGTCTGGAGAGCCGGGAACGCCTAGAGAATCGGGAGAGTCTGGAGAGCTGGGAACGCCCACAGAGCCAGGAGAATCCAGAGAGCCGGATAGACCGGCAAGGGCGGCAGGACGCTCTCCGGCAGAACCGGACGGGAAGCAGCCTGCTGACAATCCATAACCCCTGGGGCCTGAAGATCAGGACGGACAAAGCGGTGGCGGAAATCTGCCAGGTCTCCCGGAGCAAGGTCAGGCAGCTTGTAAAGGAAGGAAAGCTGGGGCTGCCGCAGGATTACGTGGGGAGTCGGATTGTGCTGGAGCTGGGCCGGACAGGCTGGACAGACTGGACAGGACAGATGGGACAGGACGGGCCGGACGGGCTTTCCGGGAGGAAAAATCCGGAAAATGATACGGCATGCATGGGCCGGCATAGGAAAGAAGACGAGGAGAAGAAATGAGCGAATTTGAAGACATAAAAAAATGGCTGGCCGACACCGCGGAGGAGCCCCTGGAGGAGATGGGGAGCTTCTTCGCGAAGCGCGTAGGCGACTATGAGGAGCACATGTCTGTCTGGCGGGACAGCTATCAGTGGATGGCCCGGCTGATCCCCGGGGAGGCGCGGAGCCTCCTGGACATAGGCTGCGGCACCGGGCTGGAGCTGGACGAGATATTCCGGCTCCGCCCGGACATCAGGGTCACGGGCATCGACCTGGAGCCCGCCATGCTGGAGCGGCTGAGAGGCAAGCACAGGGACAGGGACATCCGCCTGATCCAGGGGGACTATTTTCAGGTTCCCTTCGGGGAAAGCTGCTTCGACGCGGCGGTCTCCTTTGAGACCCTGCATCACTTCAGGGCAGAAGACAAGATTATCTTATTTCGGAAGCTGTACCATGCGCTCAGGCCCGGCGGCTGTTACTTAGAGGCGGACTACATTGCGGAGTCGGAGGAGATGGAGGCGTACCTTTTCGCGGAATGCGCCCGCAGGCGGGAGCGGAGCGGAATCGGGGCGGACGTGTTCGTCCATTTCGACACGCCCCTGACGCTGGAGCATGAGATGGGCCTCCTGCGGGAGGCAGGCTTCGCCAGCGTGGAGTGCCTGGGGTATTCCGGCGACAGCCACACGCCCATGATCCGGGCCATGAAATGACCTGCGCTTCTCCTGGATTCCATACCTGTTTCAAATCTGCAAGAAAACACTGGATTTTTACAGAGAACTGCGGTATAATAAAAACGTTTCATAACAACAGGCAGAATAGACAGGATAGGCAGGAAGATTTGGACATATGGCGAAAGTGACGATCAAAGATGTGGCCAGGGAGGCAGGGGTGGCGATTTCCACCGTCTCCAATGCCATGAACAATTCGAACCTGGTAAACGAAGAGACCCGGGCAAAGATTCTGGAGGTGGCCGAGCGGCTGGATTATGTGCCGAATATGAACGGCAGGATGCTGAAGACGAAGAGGAGCAATGAGCTGGCCTTTCTGACCTCCAGCATCCAGGGGGACTATTTCACCACTTTCCTTGGCTCCATGAACCAACAGTGCAACGACATGGGATACACGCTGAACATCGTCATCACCAGGGACGACGATGTGATACGCAACCACATTCTGGGAAAGGGGTTCGACGGCATCTTTATCTTCCTGGGGGAATGGTTCCGGGAGGCGGGCATACAGCTTTTGGAGAAGCACCGGATTCCCGCCGTGTTCCTGGATCGGGCGTACAGCAGCAGCCGGATCGGGAGCGTGGTGTTCGATTCCCGCCGGATGGGATATCAGGCAGCCAAATATCTGATCAACCTGGGGCACAGGGGGATCGGCTTCCTGGAGGGCTCCATGGATGTGTTCGACGGGGTCCAGAGAAAGCAGGGATATCTGGACGCCATGGAGGAGTACGGGCTGCCTGTCCGGCAGGAGTTCGTCCTGGACGGCCGTTTCGACGAGCTGTATACCTATAACGCGGTCACCAGCTTCCTGCGCCGCCGGGAGGTGGAGATGCCGGATGCGTTCATCGCGGGGAACGACCTGAGCGCCGTGGGGTGCATCAACGCGCTGAAGGACGCGGGGTACCAGGTGCCCCAGGACGTGAGCGTGGTAGGCTTCGACGACATCCCGGTCGCCAAATATCTTTCGCCCAAGCTGACCACTGTGAAGAATCCCATCAGCCTCCAGGGGATCGCCGCAGTAAAGATGCTGGTGGGCATCATACAGGAACGGGGCTGTGGCCGGGTGGAGAGCCTGGCAGGGGAGCTGCTGGTCCGGGAATCCTCGGGGGTCATGCTGAGGGACAAGTAGCAGAAGGCAATAGAGGGAGATGGAGAAGAAGGCCATTTCTGTCAAAGTGACAGTTTGGCTTTCTTTTTTTGCCTCCTGATAAAAACGATTTCAAATAAAAAGGGAAAAAATATAATTTTTTTCATAAAAAACTATTGCATATCAAGAAAAAACGTGATATTATGGCAATACAATATAAAAACGTTTTTATAAAAACCAGTAAAAATTTTTATTCGTACCTTTAAGGAGGACAGAGTATGAAGAAAGGGAACTCGGGCAAGGCTCAGAAAGCGCCCGTGGGCGCGCGGGCGAAGCGCTGGCTGGTGGATTTCAGGAATCAGATGCCGCTGCAGATGATGGTGCTGCCGGGCGTGGCGTTCATGATTGTCTTTAACTACATACCAATCTACGGACTGAAGATCGCTTTCCAGAATTATACCGTGGTGGACACGCTGGATACGGCCAGATGGGTGGGAATGGAGAATTTCAGGATCATCCTCACGGACAAGTATTTCTGGGATTCCGTGTACAACACGCTGGGCATCAGCCTGCTGAAGCTGCTGGTAGGCTTCGTGGCGCCGATTCTCCTGGCGGTAATGATTTATGAGCTCAAGGACGGGATCTTCAAAAGGGTGGTGCAGACCATCTCCTACATGCCCCATTTCCTGTCCTGGATCGTGCTGGGCGGCATGCTGATCAGCTGGCTGTCCACCAACGGCATGTTCAATTCCGTCTTAAAGAGCGCCGGGCTCATCACGGAGGGCAAGAACATCCTGCTGGACGCGGACAAATACTGGTGGATCGCCGTGCTGTCCGATGTCTGGAAAAGCGCCGGATGGGGGACGATCCTGTACCTGGCCAGCATGGCCGGGATCGACCCTACCTATTATGAGGCGGCGCGCATCGACGGGGCGGGACGGATCCGGCAGATCTGGAGCATCACCCTGCCGCTGATCAAGACCATCATCGGACTGAACTTCATCCTGACGGTCAGCGGCCTGCTGGGTTCCAACCTGGACCAGACACTGGTATTGATGAATACCCAGAACCAGCCCCGGGCCGAGGTCATCAATTCCTATGTGTACCGCATGGGCATATCCCAGGGGGATTTCTCCTATGCGACGGCAGCGGGCCTGGGCGTGTCCATCGTCTCGGTGGTGCTGCTGGTGATCGCCAATAAGCTGACCAGCAGGATGAACGAGCGGTCGGTACTATAGCCCGGAGGAAGGAGAGCATAGCCATGACAAAGCAAAAAGGTTTCAATATAAGCGGAGATAAGGTGTTCAATTTCGTGAACCGGCTGCTGCTGGTGGTCATTACCTGCATCATCGTCTTCCCCCTGTGGAACGTGGTGGTGAATTCCTTCAGCAGCGGCGAGGCCGTGGCGGCAGGCAGGAGCGTGTTCTGGCCGGCAGAGTTCTCCACGGCCAACTACAAGGCGGTATTATCGGACGACTCTATCTGGATGGCCTTTGTGATATCGGTGCTGAAGACCGTGATCGGCGTGGTCTGCCATGTGTTCTTCTGCGCCATGGTGGCCTACGGCATGAGCAAGTCCTATTTGAGGGGCCGCAAGCTCTACACGGTGATGGGGGTCATCACCATGTTCTTCTCAGGCGGCATGATTCCCACCTACCTGCTGATCAAGTCCCTGGGGATGCTGGATACCTTCGCGGTCTATATCATCCCGGCCCTGTTCAGCTATTACGACATGGTCATCCTGATGAACTTCTTCCGGGATATCCCGGATTCCCTGGAGGAATCCGCCAGGATTGACGGCGCCGGGGTGTGGAGGGTCTTCTTTTCCATCATCCTGCCCCTGTCCAAGCCGTCGCTGGCTACGATCGCGCTGTTCCACGGCGTGTCCCAGTGGAACGACTTCATGACGGCCAAGCTGTATATCCTGAACGAGAGCCTGTACCCGCTGCAGATGAAGCTGTATGAGATCATCGTGCAGTCCCAGATCTCCTCCATGCAGAATCCCACGGGCGTGGTGATCGCCACCACCTCCAGGGGCATCCAGCTGGCCACCATCGTGGTGACCACAGTGCCCATACTGGTCATCTACCCGTTCCTGCAGAAATATTTCGTGTCCGGCATGATGGTGGGCGCGGTGAAGGAATGAGGCCCGTGGAATCAGGGCCCGGGAGATGCACGGGAGGAACGGACGGAATAGAAAACAACGAAACAAAATCCAAGAAAAGAAAGGCGGAATAGAGACATGAAAAGAGAAGCAAGGCATTATCTGACGATTGGTATGGCCGCGGCCACGGCAGCCGGCGTTCTGCTGACGGGATGCGGCGGGAGCGGCAGCGGCGGCTCCAAGACAGGGAAGCTTCCGGAGCTTTCGGAGGACCGCTATGTGCTGGACGCCTCCAAGCCGGCCTGGCAGCTCGACAAGAAGAGCGAGACAACGGAGCTCACCTGGTACGTGAACGCGGATTGGTGGAACACGGACTGGGGCACGGACACGGTCACCAGACAGGTGAAGAAGGACCTGAACATCGACATCACCTTCATCACCGGCGACGACACCAAGCTGAACACCTTTTTCGCCGGGGGGGACAAACCGGACATCATCACTATCTTCGATGCCAATTCCTCTGTGGCACAGTCCGCGGCTAACTGGGCCTGGTCGCTGAATGAGCTGGCGGACGCCTACGATCCGTATTTCTATGAGGTGGCCTCCAAGGACACCATGAACTGGTTCAGCCTGGAGGACGACAAGACCTACGGCTATCCCGACTACTCCAACGGCCAGGAGGTCTATGACAGCAATCTCCTGAAGGCCACCACGGCCTTTGCGGTGAGGAAGGATGTGTATGCGGCGATCGGGGAGCCCGAGATGGGGACGCCGGATCAGTTCCTGGACGCGCTGCGCAAAATAAAGGAGCAGTTCCCGGACCTGATTCCCTTTGGCTCCAACTCCATGACGGACAGCACGGGATCCCTGGGGGCGGATCTCCAGAATTTCCTGGGAGTGCCCATTGAGAATGAGGACGGCACATGGTATGACCGGAACATGGATGAAGACTACCTGACATGGATCCGCACCCTGAACGCGGCATACAAGGAGGGGCTGATCAGCGACGACAACTTCTCCGACGACGGCACGGCCCATGAGGACAAGGTGAAGACGGGCAAATACGCATGCCTCTTCATCGGCGGCACGCCCCAGCGCTCCGGCCCCCTGCAGGTATGGCGCAGCAGCAATCCGGAGGCGGAATACATCGCCATAGACGGGCCCCAGAGCACGGTAGGCCATGGGCCCACCCTTTCCCAGGCGGGGCTTTCGGGCTGGATGATAAACTATATCTCCAAGGACTGCAAGGATCCCATCAAGGCCATCGAGATCTTCACCTACCTGATCTCCGATTACGGCGGGCTGATCTGCAAGTACGGCGTGGAGGGTGAGACCTATACCATCAACGGCGACGGAAAATATGAGCTGCTTCCTGAAGTGAAGGAGATGCAGCAGAACGACAATGAGCAGTTCAAGAAGGTGTACCGTCTGTCGGAGTTCATCGTGTTCGGACACGACAAGTATGATTCCTATGGCGCGGACGTGTCGGAATCCATCGTACAGATGCAGAAATGGGGCGAGGGGAAGCTGAAGACCCAGTTCATCATCGAGAACATCAATCCGGATCAGGGCACCGCGGAGGCCCGCTCCAAGAGCGCCATCGACACCAACTGGAACACCACCCTCACCAGCCTGATCCGCTGCGGCAGCGACGCCGAGTTCGACCAGCTCCTGGCCGACCATGTAAGCTTCCGGGAGCAGAACAACTGGGACAGCATCGTGGCCTCCTACAATGAGAAGATGGAGAGGAACAGACAGAAGCTGGAGCAGTAAAGGTCTTGTGCCAGGCGTGGGACGGAGGTTGGACGATGAAGATATATACGACAAATCAAAGAGAACATTACGTGGAGACGGAAAAGGAGTTTGCCTGTGGGGAGCATGTGGAGTTCGGGCTGATTAAAATCTACCCGGAGGAGCAGCGGCAGGAGATTCTTGGATTCGGCGGGGCCTTTACGGAGGCCTCCGCCTGGGTATGGAGCCGGATGGGCAGGAAGCAGAAGGAGGAGCTGCTGGATCTGTACTTTGGGGACAGGGGCAGCCACTATACCTTCTGCAGGACGCATATCCAGAGCTGCGACTTCTCTTTGGGCAACCGCAGCTATTTGAAGGGGGAGGATTCGGAGAGCTTTTCCATAGAGGGCGATAAGGCATATCTGCTCCCCTTTATCAAGGCGGCCCAGGAGAGGGAACCCGGGATACAGTTCCTGGCCTCCCCCTGGAGCCCTCCGGCTTTCATGAAGAGCAACGGGGAGATGAACCACGGCGGAACCCTTTTGGAGGAATACTATGATGCCTGGGCGGATGTGATGGTGAAGTACGTACAGGCCTATGCGGGGGAGGGCGTCCCTATTTCCCGGATGACCATCCAGAACGAGCCCATGGCGGTGCAGAAGTGGGAGTCCTGTATCTTCACGGGGGAAAAGGAGCGGGAGTTTGTCTGCGGGCATCTGCGCAGGAAGCTGGACCAGGCAGGCCTGTCCGGCGTGAAGCTTGCGGTGTGGGACCACAATAAGGAAATGATTTTGGAGCGCACGGGGGAGATCTTCTGCCAGGAGGAGGCCAGGCAGGCCGTGGACGGCATCGCGTTCCACTGGTACACGGGGGACCATTTCGAGGCGCTGGCGGCGGTGCGGGAAAAGTATCCGGAGAAGGAGCTGATCTTCACCGAGGGCTGTGTGGAGTATTCCCGGAACAGCAGGCGCAGCGACGTCAGCTTTGCGGAGCAGTACGGCCATGCCCTGATTGGGGACCTGAACGCGGGCATGAACGCTTTCATGGACTGGAACCTGATCCTGGATGTCCAGGGCGGCCCCAACCATGTGGGGAACTTCTGCGATGCGCCGGTGATGTGCGATGTGGAGAAGGACGAGATAAACGTGAAGCTGTCATATTATTACATCGGCCATTTCAGCCGCTTCGTGAAGCCGGGGGCAAGGCGGCTCCTGACCACCAGGTACACGCAGAACGTGGAGTGCTGCGCGTTCCGAAATCCCGATGGGGAAATGGTGTTCGTGGCCATGAACCCTACGGGGGAGGCGCAGAAATTCAAGCTCTGGGTGGGCGGGAGGATCTGCCCCATGGAGATGGAGGCCCATTCCATCATGACGGCGGCGTGGACGGAATAAGGTAAGGAAGAAAAGAGAGAAGGGCGACGGCTCCTTCCGGGAGGCTGCGGCAGCGTGTCTTGAAGCGCGGCGGCCCCGGGAGGGGCCGTTCTTTTGGCGCGATCTGCCGGATGCGGCCGTCCGGCCGCGGGATGTCCCTTGACAAAGGGGAGGTTTTTCCCTAAAGTAGAGGTGACGGAGATGGACCGCCCCTCCTGTCGCGGGGTAGCGGGAAAAAGAGGCGGAGAAAGGAAAAATGCAGTTATGATAGAATATCGCGGACTGGAAGAAAAGGAGATCTGCCGGGAGCTGTTCGGGCAGTTCATCCGCCGCCAGGAGGTAGTGAAATGCTGGCGGCGGGTGGACGGGGAGTGGGTCATAAGGGACGACCCTTTCGTGGACGACTGGTCGGAGGAGGATTACCGGAAGCTGGTGGCATGCCTGCGCAATACCCTGGCCACAGGCGGCTTCGTGTACGCCGCATTCTGCGATGGCGCCCTGAAGGGCTTTGCCTCAGTAGAGCCGGAGCTGTTCGGCGGCGGGCAAGGGTATCTGGACTTATCCAGCATCCACGTGTCCCAGGACATGCGGGGCCAGGGAATCGGCAGGATCCTCTTCCTGGCCGCAAAGGACTGGGCCAGGGCCCATGGCGGGCGCAAGCTCTACATCTCCGCCCACTCTGCCGTGGAGAGCCAGGCTTTCTACAAGGCCATGGGCTGCGTGGAAGCGGCGGTCTACCATCCGGGGCACGTGGCGGAGGAGCCTTATGACTGCCAGCTGGAGTGCGGGCTGTAACCTGTGACGCAGATCAGCGCAAGGACAGGGACTGCCGTACTGGCTGTCTGCCGCGGCAATGGTACAGAGGCCTGGCGCAAAAAACGGTTCTGGTTTTCATCCCTTCACAGAACCCAGCGTCATGCCAGTGACGAAATATTTCTGCAAGAAGGGATAGAGGGCAAGGATCGGCAGCATGGCGATGATGACCTTGGCGGAGTTCAGGGTCAGATCCGAGAGCTTGGAAGCCTCCCTGAGCTGCTCTGGCGTCATGGTCTGCGGGTTCAGCACTGCGGAAATCTGATAGATATAGGTCTGCAGGGGCTGCTTGTTCAGGTCATTGATATAGAGCAGCCCATCAAAATAGGAATTCCAGTGCCCCACGAAGGCAAACAGCAACAGGCAGGCCAGAGAAGGAAGGCTTACGGGGATGTACACCCGGAACAGAATCTGAAGGGGGCCAGCACCATCGATGGTGGCGGCTTCATTCAGCTCATAGGGCACATTGCGGAAGAAATTGATCAGCAGGATCATATTGTAAATGGGCAGCGCCCCCGGAAGTACCAAAGACCACAGGGAATCCAGGAGCTTCAGGTTGCGCACCACCATGTACGCGGGAATCAGACCGCCGGAGAACAGCATGTTCGCGATAAAGAACCAGGTGTAGAGCTTACCGCAGCGGAACCTGTTCTGGGGCAGGCTCAAGGGGTACGCTG
>CAMTBF010000102.1 GCA_947068385.1 uncultured Lachnospiraceae bacterium | reverse complement strand
TTCAGGTCTGCTCCTCCAGGGTCACCAGAGCAAAGGTGATCGTACGTAAACTGAATCGTTTGCACCAAGGGCTGGATGGCAGAGATGCTCTGTGGGGAGATAAGGCATCCATTATTGATATCCCAGGCAATCTTAAAGAGGCTCTGGATGCCTACATTTCCAATTGTACTGAGAATGGGAACAAACAAACCACGATTCGTTACAAGCAACGGATTTGTGGCAGATTTCTGAAAAATCTGGCAGAACTCAACTGTAAAAGGACTACGGATATTAGTGGGGAACGGGTACAATCAGCATTTTTGCAGTTAGGGTTCTCCAGGTACTGGGAGCGAATTGGGCCATTTTTGCGATTTCTATTTGAAAATGGTTTTGTAGCCCGTGATCATTCGAAACTTATCCAGCATCGAAAAAAGAATGCTCCACATCCAACGGTGTACTCTACAAATGAAATTGCTGTGGTCGAGGATTCCATAGACCGCACTACTTCTGCCGGAATCAGAAACTACGCGATCATACTGCTCCTGTCCCGTTACGGCATTCGTTCCTGTGATGTTGCCGCATTATCTTTTGAAAATGTTGATTTCACAAGCAACAGGATTCATTTCATGCAGAAGAAAACCGGTGATCCCTGGGAAAGCGAATTGTTTTCTGAAGTCAAAGATGCGCTGCTGGACTACATTCAAAATGTACGGCCCAAAATTGAAGGCTGCCCCCAAATTTTCATGACCCTCATGATCCCGTATAAGCCAGTGGATTGTGGTGTGATCAATACAATGGTCTGGGAAACGTTTAGGCAATCAGGAATTGCCATTTCAGACAGGCGGCATGGCAGCCGGTCTTTCCGCTCATCTATTGCCAGCAATATGATCAATGACGATGTATTTACAGAAATTGTTCGCAGGGTATTAGGGCATGGAACGAAACACGCTATCAAGCACTATGCAAGAATTGATATTGAAAGTATGCGGCTTTGTCCGCTTCCTGTTCCCGAGCCAAGCGGCGAGTTTGCTAAGCTACTGTCATGGAAGGTTGGTGGATATCGTGTTTAACAGTACACTGGCCAAAGAAATGACAGATTTTCTGGAACTTAGAGCATTGAGCGCATCTGAAAGATGCGTTTTATATGATGGGCGTGTATTGGCTGCGTTGGATCAATATTTGGTTGCGTGTAACTTCCATGGGAAAGAACTGACTGAGGAGCTTTTGAATATGTGGATTTCGTCTCTTACAGGGAAAAGTAAGACCGTACGGATAAAGGTGGGGACCATCCGGAATTTTGTGAAATATTTAAACAATATGGGCAATTATTCTTTTCTGCCAATGCCGCCCAAAGTGAAATCAGACTATATTCCGTACATCTATTCAGAGGAAGAACTTCAACGGATCATGTGCTGTGCCGATACTCTGGTCCCTCAAAATCCCAATATGTGCAGTTCCTTCTTTCGTCTGAAGATACCAATGTTCATCCGCATTCTTTACGGCTGCGGAACAAGATTAGAAGAAACCGTATCGCTGCAGCGAAAAGATGTCGATTTCAAAAATGGAACCCTTTTTCTCAGAAAAACCAAATTTTCTAAAGAACGGCCTATAGCGGTCTGCGCAGCCATCGCCCGGATATAATTCTTCCAATAGCTTCGCAAGCAGCCACCTTATCGAACTCCCCTGCCCCATGGGCATGAGGAAGAAGACCGGAACTTCTTCTTTTGCCCCAATCCCATCCCCCAAAAGCTCTTGGAACATTTCCACGGGTATCACCATTTTCAGAATGATATCTCCCTGCCCGGCGGGCAGGACTGCATGAGTCATGCCCGGGGCAAGCAGACAGGCTTCCCCTTCGCGCAAGACTACTTCTTTATCGTCATCGTTAATATACTGTCTTCCTGTCCCCTCATAAACATATATCAATTCGTAAAAATCATGGCTGTGATAATATGGCGTGAGGATGGTCGTATGTTTGCGCACGCTGAACTTTGTGGCGATTCTGACAGGAACCCGGCTCAGCGCCAGGCTCCTGTCCATATGAAACCGCACTTCTGACGGCTTCTTAGAAAGAATAGCCTCCGAATCTTTAAACTCACGATGAATCAGATTGATATAATTCGTCTGCAGCTCCAGCTTGTCTTCGATTTCCTGATGTTCAAAAATGTCATGTATACGTCTGTCCACGTTTTGCTCCTGTCAGGGTGCCCCCAGCCCTGGCCGCCACTCCTTCTTCCTCTATCCCATCAGCCCGGAAATGTCCTCATCCCGGAAGAACCGGGCCATGAATGTCTTCTTGAAATCCTCTGCTATCCCCACAGGGTTCATGGTCTCTCCCTTGTCGTCTTTCGGCAGTCCGCTCAGCATCCTGCTCATATACTCGGAAGCCTCCTGCCAGCGCTTCTGCCCCTGGGGGTTCCAGTCCTCGTAGGGAACCACGGAAATCCCTTTCCTCCTGACCTCCTCCATTTCTGCCCGCAGCCTGGCCTCAAATTCCTCATAGTCGTCCCCTGCCCCATGCCAGGCCAGCTCCGCCACCACATAGATCCGGGGGAACAGATGCTGCTCCAGCTGTTCGTTCGTCCCCACCTGCTCTGTCCAGAGACAGGCCTCGTAGCCATAAGGAGCGCTCTTCCCATCCCATGCGCAGTCCCCCTGGTCGATCCTGTTCCCATACATTTTCCGCACGGAGGTCATGGCATGGGGATAGTCCAGGTACAGCTCGTACATATCCGAGTAGATCCACTGTCCGCCCTGGGCTATGTATTCCGCCAAAAGCCTGTCGTCGCCCGGCAGCCAGTACTGCAGCTGCATGTCCTCAGGGCGGATGTCGCTCTCCAGGACGTCGTTCCAGAAAACGGCCTGCTTCCCTTGCTTCTTCAGGATTTCAGACACCCTGACGGAAAAATATCCCTGCAGGTCCCCGTACCGCGTCAGCCCCTGGCTCTCCATCTTCTGCTTACAGGCCGGGCAGGTCTCCCATTCCACCTTCGGGGCTTCGTCCCCTCCTAAATGGAATCGCTTCGAAGGAAAGAGCGGGCATACCTCATCCAGCAGCTCCTCCAGGAAAGAATATGTCTTCTCCGCCCCGGCGCACAGGATCACCTTGTATATCCCGCCAGCCTTCGCCAGCTCCACTTCCCTGCCGCTGCAGCTGTATTCCGGATAGGCCGCCAGGATTCCTCTGGTATGCCCCGGCATGTCGATCTCCGGCACCACCTCCACGCCCCGGGACAGCGCGAAATCCACCACATCCCTGATTTCATCCTGGGTGTAGTAATTCTCGCTGCACTGGTGGAGCTTCGGGTACTTCCGGCTCTCGATCCGCCAGCCCTGGTCGTCCGCAAGATGCCAGTGGAGCACATTCATCTTCGCCAGGGAGATCTGCTCGATGACGCGCTTCACTTCCTCCGCCGTGAAGAAATGCCTGGCCACGTCCAGCATCACGCCCCTGTGGGCCGCCCGGGGCGCATCCGAGATGCTGCATGCCTCTATGCTGCCGTCTGTCCCCACCCTTTTGAGCAGCGTGGTCAGCGCCCAAATCGCGCCGTTCTCGTCCCCGGCCTCGATGCGGATTCCCTCCTTCCCGACAGCCAAAGTGTAGGCCTCCCTCTCCAGCCCCGGATCCTTCGCTATCGTCAGGACGGCCGTCTCCGCCTGCTGCAGCGCATACCCTTTGGTGCCCATCCTCTCCTCAAATGCCCTCACCGCATTTGCCGAAAATGCATTGCTGACGGTAATGGGGCTTTGAAGGACGAATTTCCCTGTCCCTGTGGCTTCTCTTCCATTTACTTTCGGTATCATGTCCCGCTCCTTTCCTTCTGCCAACTGCGCCTTCGCTTCCCGTTTCTGATTCTATTATCTAAAATCCATTATAAAAAAATCCAGGCGATTAATCAATATAATCAGTAGAATCCCGACAGCATTTTTTCCATTTTTTTAATCCTTTTTTAATTGTATTGGCGCAAAACGCTTACTATAATGTAAGAATCCGCCGCGCCGGAAGAATCTGGAATGTCATCCTGCTATCGGTGCGGCGCAGTCAGGGCATATCTGGAAACATGCCCTGGAAAGGGAAGGAAATCCGTATGCTGAAAATCTTCAAATACTTAAAGGAATCCAAATGGTCCGTGCTGGCCATCATCGCCCTGCTGGTGGTGCAGGCCTACTGCGACCTGGCGCTGCCCCAGTACACAGCGGATATCGTGGACGTGGGCATCGGCCAGAAGGGAATCGAGAACGCCGTGCCTGAGCGGCTGAGGGCGGAGACCTACTCCGGGCTGATGGCCTTCATGACCCAGGAGGAGCGGGATTTGATGGCATCCGCCTATGGGCAGGCGGAAGACGGCAGCTATGTCTTCCAGGGGGACAAGGAGACGGAGGAGCGCATAAATGAATGCATCGGCATCCCGATCCTGATCCTGTCCGCCGTAAGGGAATCCGGAGACGCCATGCTCGGGCTGGAAATCGACGCGGGCGAACCGGAGACGTCTGGCGCGGCAGAATCCGAATCCGACAGCCCTTGGGGAGAAGCCGGGAATCTCCCTGAAGACCTGTCGTCCTCGATTCTGGTGCAGACGGACGACCAGGTGCTGGCGCGGCGGGCACAGGTGCTGGAGGGTCTGGGGGAGACGGGGGAGACCGTCGTCGCCCAGCGGGCAGTGCTGTTCCTCCAGGCGGAATACGAAAGCCTGGGGATGAACCTGGGCAAAATCCAGCGAAGCTACCTCTACAGAACCGGCGGCATGATGCTGGCCTATTCCGTGGTGATGATGGCCACTGCCATCCTGGTGGGCCTGCTGGCCTCCCGCCTGGGGGCGAAGCTGGGCCTGAACCTGCGGGAGCGGGTGTTCTCCAGGGTGGTGTCCTTCTCCCACGCGGAGATGGAGCAGTTCTCCACCGCCTCCCTGATCACCCGCAGCACCAACGACATCCAGCAGGTGCAGATGGTGGTGGTGATGCTGCTGCGGATGGTGGTGTACGCGCCCATCATCGGCATCGGCGGCATCCTGAAGGTACTGGGTACCCGGACGGGCATGGGATGGATCATCGTGGTGGCGGTGGCCCTCATCCTGGCCCTGGTGGGCGTGCTGATGGCAGTGGCCATGCCCAAGTTCAAGAAGATGCAGGCCCTGGTGGACCGCCTGAACCTGGTTTCCCGGGAAATCCTCACCGGCGTGTCGGTGATCCGGGCCTTCAGCAGGGAACGGTTCGAGGAGGAACGGTTCGACAGGGCGAACCGGGACCTGATGCGGACCCAGCTGTTCACCAACCGGGTGATGAACATCATGATGCCCGTGATGATGCTGATCATGAACGCCATCAGCATCCTGATCGTCTGGTTCGGGGCCAAGGGCATCGACCTGGGCAACCTGATGGTGGGCGACATGCTGGCCTTCATCACCTATACCATGCAGATCGTCATGTCCTTTTTGATGCTCACCATGATCTCCGTGATGCTGCCCAGGGCCGGGGTGGCCGCCGGGAGGATCGAGGAGGTCATCGGCACCCGCCCCAGCGTCACGGACAGAGAGCAGGTGCAGGACGACAGGCTCAAATCGGCAAAGGGCGTGGTCAGCTTCGAGGACGTGAGCTTCCTCTATCCCGGTGCGGACGAGGACGCCCTGGAGGGCCTTACCTTCACGGCAGGGCCCGGGGAGACCACCGCCATCATCGGCAGCACGGGCTGCGGCAAGTCCACGCTGCTGAACCTCATTCCCCGGTTCTACGATGTGACGGCGGGCCGTATCACCATAGACGGCGTGGACATCCGGGAGCTGTCCCAGCACAAGCTCAGGAGCCTCATAGGCTATGTGCCCCAGAAGGCGGTGCTGTTCTCCGGGGACATCGCCTCCAACCTGAAATTCGGCGGCACAGGGCAGGACGACGCTTCGGATATCAGCGACAGCCGCATGGAGGAGGCGGCCAGGATCGCCCAGGCCACGGAATTCATAGAGAGCAAGAAGGAAAAGTACCACAGCGAGATATCCCAGGGCGGCACCAACGTGTCCGGCGGGCAGAAGCAGCGGCTCTCCATCGCCCGGGCTATCGCAAAGTCGCCTAAAATCTATCTATTCGACGACAGCTTCTCGGCCCTGGACTACAAGACGGACGTGACCCTGCGCAGGGCCCTGCGGGAGAAGACAGGGGATGCCACGGTGATCATCGTGGCCCAGCGCATCAGCACGATTCTGAACGCGGACCGGATCATCGTGCTGGATGACGGGAAGATCGCCGGCATGGGCACCCACAGGGAGCTCTTGCGGGAGTGCGAGGCATATCGGGAAATCGCCAGGTCACAGCTGTCCGAGGCGGAGCTGGAAGGAGGTGCGGCAGTATGAGCGAAGAGAAGAAGACATCCACGAATCCCGCGGGCGGGAACCCGGGCGGAGACGGGAAGGAGGGCCAGGCCGGAAGGGCAGCCAGGCGGCACCACGGCCCTCACGGCGGCATGATGCCGGGGGAGAAGGCAAAGGATTTCAAGGGGACCTTCCGGAAGCTCCTGTCCTATATGGGCAAGTACAAAATCGCGCTAATCGCCGTCATGCTGTTCGCGGCAGGCAGCACGGTCTTCAACATCATAGGCCCCAAGGTGCTGGCAAAGGCCACCACGGAGCTGTTTGAGGGCATGATGGCAAAGTTCGCGGGCACGGGCGGCATTGATTTCCAGCGGATTGGGGAGATCCTGCTGTTCCTTCTGGGCCTGTATGCCCTGAGCGCCCTGCTGTCCTTCGTACAGGGCCTGGTGATGACGGAGGTCTCCCAGAAGCTCTGCTTCCGGTTCCGCAGGGAGATATCGGAGAAGATCAACCGCATGCCCATGGCCTATTTCGAGTCCAGGACCGTGGGCGAGGTGCTGTCCCGGATCACCAATGACGTGGACACCTTAGGACAGAGCCTGGGGCAGAGCATCACCACCCTGATCACCTCCCTGGCCACCATTGTGGGCATCCTGATCATGATGCTCTCCATCAGCCCCATGATGACGCTGATCGCCCTGGTGATCCTGCCGGTGTCGGGCGGGCTGGTGGGCGTGGTGGTGAAGCATTCCCAGAAATATTTCATCGACCAGCAGACCTACCTGGGCAAGATAAACGGCCAGATCGAGGAGGTCTACAGCGGCCAGAACATCATCAAGGCCTTCAACAGGGAGGAGGCCGCCCTGGCGGAATTCGGCGAGACCAACAAGATCCTCTACCGCAGCGCCTGGAAGTCCCAGTTCATCTCCGGCATGATGCAGCCCATCATGGCCTTCGTGGGCAACCTGGGATACGTGGCCGTGGCGGTCAGCGGCAGCATGCTGGCCATCCGGGGCGTCATCGACGTGGGCGAGATCCAGGCCTTCATCCAATATGTGAAGAACTTCACCCAGCCCATCACCCAGGTGGCCCAGGTCTCCAACATGTTCCAGTCCACCGCGGCCGCGGCGGAGCGGGTGTTCGAGTTCCTGGAGGAGCCGGAGGAGGACGTGACCGTGGAAGGGGCCGTGGCCACAGGGCGGATGCTGGGCGCGGTGTCCTTCGACCATGTGCGCTTCGGCTACCGGCCCGACAAGACGATCATCCACGATTTCAGCTGTGAGGTGCAGCCGGGACAGACCGTGGCCATCGTAGGCCCCACCGGCGCGGGCAAGACCACCATGGTGAAGCTCCTGATGCGCTTCTACGACGTGGACAGCGGCGCTATCAGGGTGGACGGGCATGACGTGCGGAATTTCAACCGCAGCGAGCTGCGGGAGAACTTCGGCATGGTGCTGCAGGACACCTGGCTCTTCCATGGGACCATCATGGAGAACATCCGCTACGGCAGGCTGGACGCCACGGACGAGGAGGTCATCGCCGCGGCCAAGGCGGCCCATGTCCACCGCTTCATCCAGACCCTCCCCGGCGGCTACCAGATGGAGCTGGGGGAGGACGCCTCCAATGTGTCCCAGGGCCAGAAGCAGCTGCTCACCATCGCCCGGGCCATCCTGGCGGACAATCCCATACTAATCCTGGACGAGGCCACCAGCTCCGTGGACACCAGGACGGAGATCCGGATCCAGAAGGCCATGAACAACCTGATGAAGGGCCGCACCAGCTTCGTCATCGCCCACAGGCTCTCCACCATCCGGGACGCGGACGTGATCCTGGTCATGCGGGACGGGGACATCGTGGAGCAGGGCAGCCATGAGGAGCTGATGGGAAGGGACGGATTTTACGCGGAGCTGTACAACTCCCAGTTCGAGGGGCAGGGGGCTGCGGAGACGGCATGAGGGAGACCTGCCTAAGCAATCAACGGCCATCCGGATAACCGGATGGCCGAAGCTCTTCTTCTGTATTCTCTCAGCGTTCGCTTTCCTGCCACAGCATGCATCCCGGCGCGACGTCCCCTCCTCACCCGATGCACAGTTCCTCGTACAGGCGCAGCCTCACCTGTCTGTCGTCCAGGGCCAGCCTTGCGTCCTCGTCCCGCCCCAGGGAATACAGCTTTGTCAGCAATGTGGCCAGCCTGTTCTCGCCCTTTATCATTCCACGTTCTTCTCCTCTTTCCTCTCCCCTTGCCTCCAGCATATCAATATACTCACACATGACGATCCCCTCTCCTTTCTCCTGTCTGCTCTGCAGCTCCTCTATCAAAGCCGTGAACCTTGTGTCCCCGGTAAGGGCCTCCATCATCTCGCACAGCGCCTCCCCGTGGAGGATCCGCTGTCCTTTACGGCCTTCAAAATTA
Source organism: uncultured Lachnospiraceae bacterium (assembly GCA_947068385.1). Lineage (GTDB taxonomy): Bacteria > Bacillota > Clostridia > Lachnospirales > Lachnospiraceae > Acetatifactor. The sequence goes on along the minus strand of CAMTBF010000102.1, from coordinate 1,119 downwards.
CCCTCGTTGAGATAATCCACTACAAAGCCCAGGTCGCTGACGAACCTGCTCCTTACCTCCGGGGAAAGGTTCCGCACCGCCGTAGGCAAGCGCGTTCACACAGTCCGCGAACACGTCCGCATGGGACATCAGGATTTTCTCCAGTATGTCTTTCTCCGCCACCTATGCCATACCTCCCTCTTCGATTTTTGGGAGGTTCCTGGGAAACTCCCACTATTTAACTGGATATACAAGCAGGAATTTTCCGATTTACAAGAATAGCCGAAACTGCATTCAGAACTTTTACCGAAAGAAAATCTGCTCTGTATTTAGCATAACACAGGATGAGGCGCTTTGCAAATCATTTTTGTTTTTCGACAAAATCTTTTTGGCAAAACAGACAGAAAAACGCCTACCCCCCGGCAAGCGCTTTCCCTTATTTTCTCAGATTTCTAAATTTCCTGCCACAGCACGAATCCCGGCGCCGACACATCTCCCTGGTCATTGTCCAGCCATCTCCGCAAAGCAATGAGGCATCTGTAAGGGATTTCCATCTATATCAGGAGATTGAGGAGCAGGTTCACGCCGCCGCAGGCCACCATGATCAGGATCGGGCTCTTCTTCGTCTTTCGCAGCACCAGGAACGCGGCTGCGGCCAAAAGGATTCCGGACAGGTTGATGCCGTTCACGGACAGATTGCTCTCCGACGCCACCACCGTCTTCAAGATGGACAGGGCCGCGGCTGCAATCAGCGCTATGATTACAGGCCGGAGGCGGCCTAAGATATTCTGGATGGCGTCCAGGTTCTGATATTTGAAGTAGAGCTTCGCCAGGATCGACACGAGGATCAGGGAGGGCAGGATGCACCCGAAGGTGGCCACCAGCGCCCCCGGGATTCCGGCGATCCGTATCCCTACGAAGGTGGCGGAATTCACCGCCATGGGCCCCGGCGTCATCTCGGCTATGGTGATCAGGTCATTGAATTCGCCGGCGGTAAGCCAGCCGTGCAGCTCCACCACCTGGCTCTGGATTAGCGGCAGCGCCGCGTAGCCTCCGCCGATGCTGAACATGCCTACCTGGATGAAGCTCCAGAACAGCTCTAAATAAATCCCCATGACTCTCCTTTCCAGACTTCCCGTC
>CAMTBF010000101.1 GCA_947068385.1 uncultured Lachnospiraceae bacterium | reverse complement strand
TCACCCTCCTGGGCCCCTCGGGCTGCGGCAAGACCACGGTCCTGCGCACCATCGCGGGATTCATCCGGCCGGACGCGGGGGATGTGTTCTTTCATGATAAAAACATCACGGGCCTCCCGCCCCACAAGCGGGAGGTCAATACGATTTTCCAGAAATACGCCCTGTTCCCCCACCTGAATGTCTACGAGAACATCGCCTTCGGCATGCGCCTCAAGGGCCGGAGCGAAAAGGAGATCAAGGGCACGGTACAGGAGATGCTGGCCATGGTGAACCTTACGGGCTATGCCCACAGAGGCATAGGCCAGCTTTCCGGCGGCCAGCAGCAGCGGGTGGCCATCGCCCGGGCCCTGGCCAACGAGCCCAAGGTCCTGCTGCTGGACGAGCCCCTGGGGGCCCTGGACCTCAAGCTCCGTAAGGACATGCAGGCCGAGCTGAAGAAGATACAGCAATGCACCGGCATCACCTTCGTCTTCGTCACCCACGACCAGGAGGAGGCCCTGTCCATGTCCGACACGGTCGTAGTCATGGACGGAGGCGTGATCCAGCAGATCGGCTCCCCCACGGATATCTACAACGAGCCGAAGAACGCCTTTGTGGCGGACTTCATCGGCGAGTCCAATATCCTGGACGGGGTCATGCTGGAGGACTATTCCGTCAGGTTCGCGGGCCACAGCTTCCGCTGCCTGGACAGCGGCTTCGGAAAGAACGCGCCGGTGGACGTGGTGGTCCGGCCGGAAGACATCAAGGTAGTAGAACCGGATGCCACCCGGATCGTGGGCGATGTGACGGCTGTCACCTTCAAGGGGGTGCACTATGAGATGATTGTGGACGTGGCGGGCTTCAAGTGGATGATACAGTCCACGGAGTGCCGCCAGGTGGGCGACCATATCGGCCTGAGCCTTACCCCCAATGACATCCACGTCATGCAGAAATCCGAATACTCCGGGGTGTTCGGGGACTACAGCACCTTCAGCGATGAGATGGAGGAGGACATGACCGCTTCGGAGGCGGGCGTCCGGGAGGAGGGAGAGGCCCATGAAACCGAATTCTAAGCTCCTCTCCGCCCCCTACACGGTGTGGATGACGATCTTCATCATCGTGCCCATGCTCCTGGTAGGCTACTTTGCCTTTACGGACAAGGCGGGCAGCTTCACTTTGGAGAACATCCTGAGCGTGGGCCAGTACTCCAACGTCTTCCTGCGGTCCATCTGGCTGGGGGCCGTGGCCACCGCCATCTCCCTCCTGCTGGGCTACCCCTTTGCCATGACCATCGCCAGGATGAGCGCAAAGCGCCAGAACGTGATGGTCATGCTGGTGATGCTGCCCATGTGGATGAACTTCCTGCTGCGCACCTATGCCTGGATGACGCTGCTGGAGGACAATGGACTGATCAATAACGCCCTGGCCGCCATCGGCCTGCCCCGGGTGCACATGATCAACACCGCTGGGGCCGTGGTCCTGGGGATGGTGTACAATTATATCCCCTACATGATCCTGCCCCTGTACTCCGTGCTGACCAAAATCGACCGCAGCGTGATCGAGGCGGCCCAGGATCTGGGGGCGAACAGCGCCCAGGTGTTCCTGAAGGTGGTGGTGCCCCTGAGCATGCCCGGGGTCATCTCCGGCGTGACCATGGTGTTCGTGCCCGCGGTGAGCACCTTCATCATCTCCAAGATGCTGGGCGGGGGCGGCAACCTGCTGATCGGCGACCTGATCGACATGCAGTTCCTGGGCAGCGCCTACAACCCCAACCTGGGCTCCGCCGTGTCCCTGGTGCTGATGGTGATCATCCTGATCTGCATGGGCATCATGAACCAGTTCGACGACGGGGAAGTGAATGAAAAAGGGGGGATGCTGTTGTGAAAAAAGCAGTTACCGTGAAAAAGGCCGGCGGACGGATCTATACCTTCCTCATTTTCCTCTTTTTGTATGCGCCCATTTTGGTGCTCATCGTGTTCTCCTTCAACGACACGGAGACCGGGAGCCGGGCGGTGTGGGGCGGCTTTTCCCTGCGCTGGTACAGGAAGCTGTTCGAAGACAGGCTTATCTTAGAGGCCCTGCGCAATACCCTGCTGATCGCCGTGGTGGCGGCAGTGGTGTCCACCGTGCTGGGCACCGTGGCCGCCATCGGGATCAACGGCATGAAGCGTCTGCCCAGGCGCATCATGATGAACATCACCAACTTCCCCATGGTGAATCCGGAGATCGTCACGGGGGTGTCATTGATGCTGCTGTTCGTGTCCGCGGTGCGGCTGTTTGGCGGGCGCAGCCTGGGGATGGGATCGCTGATCGCGGCCCATATCACCTTCTGCCTGCCCTACGTGATCCTGTCCGTGCTGCCCAAGCTGCGGCAGATGGATCCGAACCTCTATGAGGCGGCCCAGGACCTGGGATGCCCGCCGGTGAAGGCCTTCTTCAAGGTGGTGCTGCCGGAGATCATGCCCGGTGTGGTCACGGGGATGATCATGGCCTTCACCCTGTCCATCGACGACTTCGTCATAAGCTATTTCACCAGCGGAACCACCCAGACCCTGCCCATCTACATCTATTCCATGACCCGCAAGCGCATCAGCCCGGAGATCAATGCCCTGTCCACCGTGCTGTTCGCGGCGGTGATGGCGCTATTGATCGTGGTCAATGTCCGCAACTTAAAGGATCAGGGCAGACAGCCCGAAAAGGAGGTGTGAGGCGCTATGGAAGATGGAAGGGGAGCCTGGGGCGTGTTTCAGGACAGGGATGAGGGAAAGAGGGATCTGCTGGAAAGGTGCCTCCGCGCTGTTTTTTCGGTTGCGGCAGCGCTCCTGCTGGCCTTTGTGCCGATGCGGCCCGCCAGGGCGGCGGGGGGCGCGGAATCGGGCGTCACCATAAACGTGTACAACTGGGGGGAGTACATCGCCAACGGCACCGACGGCTCCCTGGACATAAACGCCGAATTCACCAGGCGCACAGGCATCCGCGTCAACTACACCACCTTCGACAGCAACGAATCCCTGTACTCCAAGCTGGTGGGCGGCGGCGCGGACTATGACATCATCATCCCCTCGGACTATATGGTGTCCAGGCTCATCCATGAAGGCATGCTGGCGGAGCTGGACTTCTCCAACATCCCCAACTACCAGTATATCGACGAGAGCTTCCGGTACGCGGATTACGACCCGGAGAACCGCTACTCCGTGCCCTACACCTGGGGCGTGGTGGGCCTGTTCTATAACACGGACTACATTGGGGAGGAGATTACGAGCTGGTCTTCCCTCTGGGACGACCGCTACGCGGGAAAGATACTGATGTTCGACAATCCCAGGGATTCCTTCGCCATCGCCCAGCTCCTGCTGGGACAGTCCGTGAACACCACCCAGGAGAGCGACTGGCAGGAGGCCGCGGCCCTCTTAAAGCAGCAGAAGCCTCTGGTGCAGGCCTATGTCATGGACCGTATCTTCGACAAAATGGAGAGCGAGGAGGCCTGGATAGCGCCCTATTATGCCGGGGACGCCGCCATTCTCGTAGACAACAGCGACAACATCCGCTTCGTGGTGCCAAAGGAGGGGACGAACTATTTCGTGGACGCCATGTGCATCCCCGCCACCTCCATCCACAAGGCCGAGGCGGAGGCCTATATCAACTTCCTCTGCGACCCGGAGATCGCCGGGGCCAACATGGACTACGTGGGCTATTCCACCCCGGAGACCGCCGCCAAGGCCTATATGGATCCGGAGATCGTGGAGAGCCCCGTCCACTATCCGGACGAGGAGACCCTGGCCCGCACCCAGGTCTTCGTCAACCTGCCGGAGGAGACCAGCAAGCTCATCGACAGGCTCTGGGCCGAGGCCAAGATGGGCGGCCCCGGGGAGTCCATCGTGCTGGTGGCGATCATCCTGGGGTTCCTGGCCGTCTACATCGCCATTTTGGTCTACAAGAGGCGCAAGCGCAAAAGGGAGCTGGCGTAGCATGAAGGTAGCATGAAAATGAAAAAAATGTGCTGCATCGGGGATATTTGTGGTATACTCATGCTGTCTGCCCATGAGCCGGGCGGCAGGGCAAGCGCCGGCGGCCGGGAGCATGGACGGGGAGAAAGGACCGGACAACGAATATTCAGGATGGAGGTATAGGCGGATGAGGCTGAAGGACTGGGAGGACGAAGGGGAAAGCGCAGGGAAGACGGAGGACAAGGGCGGCAGGAAAGCGCATATGGACGATTTGGAGATGGATCCCGGGGAGTGGGAATTTAAGGAGCCGGATACCGGAACCGGGGAGCAGGGGCTTCGCAACAGGGCCTCCGGGCGGGAGAGGGCCGGGGGACGGGAGGAAGAGCTGGCCCCTTTGCCGCTCTGGGCGAAGGCGCTGATCTTCATCGGCCTGGCGGTGCTGGCCGCCATCATCTGCGCCCTGCTGTGGCGCTTCGTCTATCCGGATAAGCCGGAGGAGAAGGGCCAGGGCTTTCTGGCGGAATCCACAGGGAACGGGGGAGGGGATTCCAGGGAGCCGGAGCCGGGCGCGCTATCCACGCAGGAAAGCGGCTCCCACGGGGAGGAGCCTATAGAACCGGAATCCGCCGGGTCTGTGACGGATCCCGCCGCAGAGCCTTCCGGGGAGCCGGCACAGGAGACTGGGGAGCCGTCCGCCCCCGGGGCTGGAACTGCCCCCGGCGAACAGGCGTCCGGGCAGCCCGAGGCTTCCGACGCCCAGCCCACGGCCAGGCCCGAAGCCCCTCAGCCTACGGCTGAGCCTCAGGCTACGCCTCAGCCTACGGCTACGCCCCAGCCCACAGCCCAGCCCCAGACGGGGGACCCGGAATCCGGGGCGGATGACATGCGCATGGCCTTCACGGCCGTGCAGGAATCCGTGACCCCCAAGGACGCGGTGAACCTGCGCACCATGCCCACTACCACGGACGACAGGAACATCGTGGTGAAGATCCGCAACGGCGAAGCCCTCTCCAGGACCGGCATCAACAATGACACAGGATGGTCGCGCATCGATTACAATGGCCAGACGCTGTACGCGGTGAGCCAGTATCTGACCACTGACCTGGACTATAAGACGCCGGTAGCGCCCACCGACCCCAACCGGGTCACAACGGCAGACGGAACCGTAGTCATCTTCGAGGGCTGCGATGACTGGATCACGCCCAAGGAGTACGTGAACCTGCGGACGGAGCCCAGCACCCTCCAGGAGAACGCCACGGTGAGCTGCCAGCTCAACTACGGGGAGAAGGCCCACCGCACAGGCTTCAGCGCGGACTTTGGGTGGTCCCGGGTGGAGTACAACGGACAGGTGCTGTATGTGGTCACCAGCTTCGTCTACACGGTGCCGGCGGAGTGACGCCTGCCCTTTTTCAAGGGGCGAAGATGTTCAGCTCGCAGTTGAAAATCTTGTCCGTCACCACGGCGATGGATCCGATCAGGGGCGCCTGGCCGCCGAAGGAGGACTTCACGATCTCGATGACATGCCCCGTGTTGGACTGGGGGCCGCTGTTGAGCTTGGTGGTCAGGGTGTCCTCCACCACAGTGGTCTCCACGGGGGAGTCGTATCCCACGATGATGTGGCTCACGTCCAGCAGGTGGATGGCATTGCGCACCGCATAGGCCAGGTAGCCGCAGAACTCGTCCAGCGCCGCCATGGCCAGGAAGTCCATGGCGGAGGCAGCGGTGATGATGTCGCTCCAGGTGTAGGAGTCCTGCTCCTTCGGCAGCAGCGTAGGGCCTTTGTAGATATTGCGCAGCTCCTGGATATGCCGGTTCATATTGTCGATATTGGCATAGAGCTCCAGGCAGCCGCGGTTGCCGCAGCTGCAGGAAGGCCCGGCGAAATTGATGGAGGTGTGGCCCAGCTCGCCGCTCTGCCCGAAATCCCCGTCGTAGATGTTCCCCTGGAAGATATATCCGGCGCCGATGCCATTCATGATATGCAGATAGAGCAGATTATCCGAATGGGTATGGGAGCCGTAGATCTTCTCTGCCAGCGCGCCGGCGCTGCTGTCGTGGATGATGTAGGCAGGCAGCCCTGTGCGCTTCTGGATGATCTCAGGCAGGGGGAGGTTCCTGATGCCCCAGAAATCTGCGGGCGTGGTCAGCTTCTGGGCCTTGGTGTCCACGGGGCCCAGGGAGGAGATGCCGATGGCCACGATCCGGCGGGACTGCCCCTTGCGGAGCTGCTCGTAGAGCTGCACCAGCGTGTCGATCAGGGTATCCTGATCCAGGGAATCGTACCTGCAGTCCTTCTGGGCGATGATCCGTCCCTTCAGGTCGGCCAGGACGCCGCTGAGCAGATTCCTCTTAATCAGCATCCCCATGATGAGCGGGGAATTCGGGGACAGATCGAGGATGATGGGCTTCCTGCCAAGGGAGGCGTCCGCCTCGGTGGAGGTGTAGGTGTACTCCTTGATGATGTCGCTGGCGATCAGGTCGGATACGATATTGCCAAGGGTGGTCTTTGTCAGGTGCATGCTTCTGGCGAGGTTTGCCCGGGAGACGGACTGTCCCGTGCTGATGAGGCGTAGGGCTAATGCGCGATTCTTTTCTTTTACATTCGTAAGGTTGGTTCCGTGCAATGTCGGCATAAATCTTCGTCCTTTCTCTGGCGGAGACAAGCGGGTCATCCCCCTTTTCTTACTATTATACATGATTTGTAATGAAAATCAATAAAAAGACACAAGAAAGTAAAACAACGTTACTAAAAATCGGGACGGACAGGGGACATGGCCCTTCCGGAACGGCCGGAATCTTTAGAAATATTTTATAAAATAAAAAGCCCTGAATGTTAGTAAACAGTATTGATTTAGTGAAGGAAAGATGGTATTATCTTTCTTGAAAAGCACTAAATAAAGGGTACCGGAAAACCATACACCATAAAGATGGCGGGAAGGGGAAGCGATATGAAGTTTAGCATAGGGATAGACATCGGCGGGACCAAAAGTGCTGTTTTACTGGGGAATCCGCAGGGGAAGGAGGGCCCGGAGAAGTTCATACTGCGAAGGGAAGCCTTTGAGACGAAGAAAGCAGGGGGCCCGATGGGGGCGATTCGGAAGATGAAGGAGCTGGTCCACCGGATATTGCAGGAGAAGGGGCTCTCCACGGAGGACATCATGGGGATAGGCATCAGCTGCGGCGGGCCGCTGGACAGCAGGCGGGGGGTCATCATGAGCCCGCCCAATCTGCCGGGCTGGGACAATATCCCGATCAAGCAGATGCTGGAGGAGGAATTCGGCCTGCCGGTGGCGCTGGAGAACGACGCCAACGCCTGCGCGGTGGCGGAATGGAAGTACGGCGCGGGCAGAGGGTATGACAATGTCATCTTCCTGACCTTCGGGACGGGCCTGGGCGCAGGATTGATCCTGGACGGAAAGCTCTACCGGGGCGCAAACGACATGGCAGGGGAAGTGGGCCATGTGAGGATGGAGAGATGGGGGCCCGTGGGCTACGGGAAGATGGGCTCCTTCGAGGGATTCTGCAGCGGCGCGGGGATCAGCCAGATGGCCAGGATGAAGGTGCTGGAGAGGATCGAGAACGGCATGAGCCAGGACCTGTGCCAGGGCATGGAGGATCTGGATCACCTCAACGCAAGGGACATAGCCATCGCGGCGGACAGGGGGGACGAGCTGGCCATAGAGATCTACCGCCTGTGCGGCGAGCAGCTTGGCAGGGGGCTGGCCATGCTGGTGGACATCCTGAACCCGGAGATCATCATCATCGGCAGCATCTTCCAGAGGTGCAGGCATCTGCTCTGGCCCTATGCGGAGCGGGTGATGAAGCGGGAGGCGCTGGAGGCCTCCGCGGCGGCCTGCGTGGTGGTGCCCGCCCAGCTGGGGGAGAACATAGGGGATTACGCCGCGCTGGTGCTGGCGGAATACAATTTCGGAGAGAAGGAAGCGGTAGGGAATGGATGAGGTCCAGGAGATCTGGAGGGGGCTTGCGGAGCGCCACCCCGCCCTGGAGGGATGCCGGGAAGACATCATGGGAGCCTACCGGGAGATGCGGGAAAGCTTCGTCCGGGGCGGGAAGCTCCTGATATGCGGCAACGGCGGCAGCAGCGCGGACGCCCAGCATATCGTGGGGGAGCTGATGAAGGAGCTTGGGCTGCACAGGGCGGTGCCGGAGGAGTTCGCGGCGGCCTGCCGGAGGCTCTACCCCGGCCAGGGGCTGGAGGAGAAGCTCCAGGGAGCGCTCCCGGCCATCGCCATCGGGGCGAACACGGCGCTGGGCTCCGCCTATGCAAACGACGCGGATCCGGAGATGGCCTATGCCCAGGAGGTCCTCGGCTACGGCAGGCGGGGGGACGTGCTGCTGGGGCTGAGCACCTCGGGGAATTCCGGGAACGTGATAAACGCGGTGAAGACCGCCAGGGCAGCGGGGCTGCGCTGCATCGGCCTGGGCGGCCAGGGAGGCGGCAGGCTGCGGGAGCTGTGCGATGTGTATGTGGCGCTGCCGGAGAGCGAGACCTACCTGGTGCAGGAGCTGACCCTGCCGGTGTACCATGCCTGGTGCCGCATGCTGGAATGGGCATTCTGGGGCGAAAAGGCATAATTGGTAAAATAATTTTACTAACTAAGGTTTTTGAAGAAAAAACGTCTGACAGGGAATGTGGCAAAGCTTTCTTTACATATATTAGAGCAAGACGACGGATTAGCCATGTGGGATCCGCGGGGGGACGGCCGCCGGGAATCTCTGCATGGCTAATTGCGAAAGGAAGCCAGACAGATGAAGACGATTTATGTAAAGGATATGGTAAAGAAGCTGCTGCAGACCAAGCGGATCAAGTGGAAAAAGGTGGTTCCCGCCATGGCCCTGTTCACCGCCATGTTTTTCCTGGGCAGGGAGGTGGCGGAGATCCGCGCCCAGGCCAGACAGGCCTCGGGGAGCCTGCTACAGGAGACGGAGGACTGGGGGCTGGGGTTCGGCGCGGAGGGGCAGAAGCCCACGGGCAATGCTACGGCGGCACAGCTGGCGGGGTACGATGCCTACTACTGCGGGCCGGGGGAGGAGAAGGCGATCTATCTGACCTTTGACTGCGGCTACGAGAACGGGAACACGGAGCCCATCCTGGACGCGCTCAAAAAGCACGATGCCCCGGCCACCTTCTTCGTGGTAGGGCATTTCCTGGAGTCGGCCCCGGAGATCGCGAAGCGCATGGTGGAGGATGGGCACACCGTGGGCAACCATACATACCACCACCCGGACATGTCCAAGATATCGGATAAGGCGTCCTTTCAGAAGGAGATGGACGATGTGGCTGCCCTCTTCAAAGAGGTGACGGGAGCGGAGCTCGCCATGTACTACAGGCCGCCCCAGGGGAAGTACAGCAAGGAGAACCTGCAGATGGCAAAGGACCTGGGGTATTCCACCTTCTTCTGGAGCCTGGCCTATGTGGACTGGAACCAGGACAGCCAGCCCAGCCATGAGGAGGCCTTCTCCAAGCTGACGAAGCGCATCCATCCCGGGGCCATCGTCCTGCTGCACAGCACCTCGAAGACCAACGGGGAGATCATGGATGAGCTTCTGACGAAATGGGAGGAGATGGGATATACATTCAGGCCGCTTTCGGATTTGGCTGACTGATTACGGACAGAGCCAGGAGTTGGAGTCTCTTGGCTTTTTCTTTGACGCAATTGGGCTTAACAATCCCCTCCTAGGAAGATGCAGAAAAAACACGGGATAGCCGTAGAAAAACTCCCGAAGACGTTGTAATTTGAGAAAAGAAGGGTATAATAGATTATAAAAATTAACCAATCAATTTTTCAGAAACAAGAGTTGAGGGACATTTGTTTTTGGCGTAGCAGCAATTTGGTGAAATGTCAAGAGGAAAATAAAAAAGATTTTCTAGAAGAAGGG
>CAMTBF010000100.1 GCA_947068385.1 uncultured Lachnospiraceae bacterium | reverse complement strand
TTCTCCTTTTTTAGTTACCTCTGCTTCTCCAAAATCTGCTGTGTAAGTCGTCTCTTCCCTTGTCATCATCATGCGTTCCTCCATTCGTCATATATGTTATTCCTGGTCTGCTGCCCCTCCTTCAGAGGGAACAGCCCTTGCCAGCAGTTCATGATTGATTGCTCCAGAATCTTTATTGCCATCCCCTCATCCATTTCACCGAATGAGGTTTTGGATAAATCCTCCAGTTTCCTTACGGAAAGTTCTATTGCCCTATCTGTCATAGGTTTTTTAATTTTCTTTCTCATCTCTATAAAATCGAGAAAAGTACGATTCAAAGGTTCATTGTTTGTAAAATATGTCGCTAAAGAGGGAGAAGATTCTTCTTTCCTTTTTTTCACTTCTTTTTCCTTTCCTTTACTTTCATTTGCTCTCCTTTCCTTTCCTTTACTTTCCTTTATAGGGCGGAAACCCTCATTTCCATCCAGAAAACCCTCATTTCCCCCCGGGAAACCCTCATTTCCATCCAGAAAAGTGGTATTTAATGGTGTCTTTATTAAACCTTTGCATTCACTGTCTTGCAAAAGCCAGTAGTCGGAAATCACAGAACGCACATCCCGTTCCTTAACAACTTCCCAATATCTTCTTTGGATACCTCTACTGGTAAGCACTCCCCACCTGTCAAACAGCCCTTTGTCAAAAAGACCAATCTGCAAGCAGTAGCCCACGGCTTCCTTTACCGTACCAGAACTAACGCCGCCGCCCATCTTTCTTGATGTGGATGCACAATCGTCATAGCCCCATCGGTAGAAATATCCTTCTCCTCCATACGCTCTCTGGCACAAATAGAAGTAAACCCCAAATCCTATCCACCCATGCGCATCAAGAAGCTTGTCTATTTTGGTATCATTGTCAAAAATCGTTACCGACCACCCTGAATAATCAATTCCTTTTTTCGGTGGTCTTGCCATCAGCATGCCTCCATTCTTTTAGATGTTTTTACCCATTTCATTCTTGCCAGCTTCCACCTGCTGCCCTGAAGCTTTGTCTCCATACTTCCGCAGATACTCCAGCTGATACGGCACCCTGCGCCCGATGGCTGCTGCCATAGGGCTCACCTCTGCTATGTACTCCTCGTACAGCTTCTGCTTCTCCTGACTGTCCATAGCGCCTCCTATCGCTTCACTGTTCTGCCCCACTCTACCGTGAGCGCTATCCTTCCGAGGTCGGCGCAGGAGCCGCGGAGCCTTTCCACCGCCTCCTCCCACCGCCTGTCGAAATCATCCTGGTATCGTGGCGAGAACCCCTTAATGTCCCTGATGCCACTCTTCTGTTTCTCTGTCAGCACCCATCCCTCCTTTCCAGGGGCCGGAGCCCCCAGAATCCCTGCCTACAGTTGCCGTGATGTATCAATTTCTCCAGAAAGGCTAGATAAAGTTGCGCCCGAAGGCCTCCATCCATTCTTCATGAGAATGCTTCCGTTCGAAAGCCATCTGCGCGTTCGCCTGCAGGAGCCGCCGGAGCCTTATGTTGTTGTGCACCGCATCCGGCCCTACCAGATGATGTTCGATGCACAGGTACACCTTCAGCCCATAGCGCTCGGAGAGCCTCCTGTTCGCGGTGCCCGGCATGGCATGGTGCTCCTGCAGGTCTGCCCTGGTGCCGTAATCGTCCCGCAGGAGCATGCATAGGTAGCATGTCCTGTCCTCCTTGCTGTGCATGATGCTCTTAGCCATCCGTCTCCTCCCTCATGTCCAGCAGCCTCTCCAGGTCTGCTGCCAGGTCTATGGCATTCTGATACGCTTTCTCCAGGTACTCCGTGGGCATCGTCCTGCCATCCCATATAGTGAAATATTTCTGCAGACGATCCATGTGCTTCCGTATCCCCATCCGGAGCTCCTCCCTGCGGAGGGCGGCGTCCACGGCGGCTTCTTCGTCTTCCCCATGCACAGGGACATCCCTATTCATGGCGGCATCCATAGCGCCTGCTGCCCTCTCGGCAATCGCCATGGCAGCCTCGCCCACATCATTCGCATCAAGCCCTTCCGCCTCTCCGTCCGGCTCCGCTGCTGCCTCCACAGGAGGAGCCTCCACGATTTCCTCGAAAGTGGCATCCGGTATCGCCTCCGGATAGTCTGCGACCTCCATCTGGCCCGGCATCTGCTCCTCCGGCTCCGGATGCACCTCCTCTGCCATGGCCTTTGCGGACTTTCCGTCCCCATGCTCCTTTTTTGCAGCCTTTGGCGGTGCCGCCTTCACTACCTTGGATTCCTTCCTCTTCTCCTTCTTCTGGGGCGAAGCTGCTTTCACCACCCCCTGCCCATCCGCTACTGGCTCCTGGACAGCATCCACCACCGTCTCCATCGGCTCCCCATACTCCTGCTGCCAGGAGTCCTCCACAGGGACGGGATGCATAATGCCCATGGCTGCTGCCATGACATCATCCATGGCATACCTCTCCTTGTCCCCGCTCCTGACGTTCGTCACGCTGGCCGCAGTGCCGGAAAAGGAAATCATCAGCCGCCCGGTGCCAGGTATCCTCACCATGTAGACAGCATCGCCCTGAGGGGCCAATGTGTCCATCACCATGCCCGCCGTGCCGCCCACGGCATGGATGCCATGCAGCTTGCGATACAAGGCCGGCTGCTCCCTGCCCAGCTGCCGGACGGCCCGCTCCAGGAGGCTCCCTTCCCTCTCCGGCTCCGGAGCCTGTGCAGCCTCGATGGCCACCTCGATGTCGCTGACCGCATGTTCAGCGTCAACCTCCTCCTTTATCGCCTGTACCTCCTGCTTGCTGTAGCTCTCGGTTATCTCCTCCGCTATCGCGTCCGGCATGTGCAGCATCAGGGACAGCTTCGCGAAGCCGATATTCCTGTACCCCTCCTGCAGCACATGGCTGTTGCCTCCTACCGAGAATCGCTCCACTATCCGGATGTACCTGGACACCGTCCCTTTGTCCAGGCCGTACCGCTTCTCGGCGAACTCCTCATGGCCCATGTATCCGGAGCCAGCCAAGATATCCGTGTCCCTGGCCACCTTCAGGATGTACCCCATCTCCATGAAGCCCTCTTTTATCTTCACCGCCGTGCGGTCTGCCGCCCTTTCCAGATCCTGATACCTTGCAAAGGCAAGGACTTCCGTGCCCCTTACGTCCTCCAATCCATACGTCTCCTGAAACATCTTTATGGCATCCTCCTTATTGTTGCACATATAGGTGCCAGCCCCGCATATGGGGCATCTGACATAGGCACCGACACCGCTGGCCACCACGTGGGCCTCGTTCCCGCAGGCGCACCGTACCATGCCCGCCACGCCATATCCTCCTACAGACATCCCCATCACACCACCTCCATCAGATCCTCCATCAGGGCCTCCAGCACCCTCGTGTTGTTCTTCCGCCTCAGCTCCTCCAGGTTCTCCTCGCGCTTCACGGCGCTCAGCCTGGCATGCTCATGGTCCTCCTCCCGCATCCGCTTCCGTATCTCCTTCTGCCACTCCCGCAGGAACGGCTTCACCTCCTCTATGCCAGGCTCCTCGTCCAGCATGCCGCGGTGCTGCCTTATGGTGCCTCCGGGCTCCACCTCTATGGTGTAGTATGGCTTTTCCGGCTCCTCCGCCCGGCGCAGAAAGCATATGTACGTCTCGTGCTGCAGGATGCGGTCGAAGTACCGCTCCGTGTTCCCAACGCAGTGGTGGAGCGCCATCCCCTCCGATACGATGTCGATGAAGCTGTGAGGCACCGTGATGCGGAAGCGTTCATTCCCGTACTCGTACTTGGGCCTTATCGTCGCAAGGATGGCTTCAGAGCCAGGGTATTTCTCCTCCATGCGCTCCGCATCCTTCCTGGCCTGTTCCTTGTCCATCCTAGCCCTCTCGGCTTCAATGCGCCTATTGTTCTCCTCCACGGCTTCGCCGTGCCGCCGCTTCAGCTCCCTGGGGCGGTACACCATCGCGTCCGACATGTCCTTCCCCAGCCTCTCCGACATGGAAAGGTAGTCCTCATATGTCTCGAACACGGCCTTAGCCTTCCGCTTCCCGCCATATGATTCCGCCATCTGCCGATTCAGGTAGTTCATCAGCTGCTCCGGGGACAGGCGCCTGGACGCCCGGCTGGAACGGTACTTGGCATTCGTGATTCCATTCCTCCCGTACCAGGAGAGCACATCGCTCCCTATCCGCTTCCCTTCCTTGTCCGCCCATTGCATCCATTCCAGCATGTCGATGCCCCCGTCCTCCTGGCGCAGCCTGTTTATTTTTTGCATGTCCCGGATGCGCATCACGGCACAGATATCCTTTTTGCTGGTGTCCAAGGCGTTCCATCCGCCATACCCATGGATATAGTCCACTTCATCGGATATATCCTCCAGCAACTGGCGGAAGCGCCCCTTGGCCAAGTATTCCACTGTACTGATGAAGCTTTTCCTTGTGTCCACCAGGAGCCTGTTATAGTTCGCTTTCATGCCCATGGCAGCCATATACTCGAAGACGTCCGTCCAATCCTGATATACTGTCCCAGCCAGCCCTTCCTGGATGCCCTGCGGATACAGATACCCAGGCTTCCACCGATGGTTGAAGGAATTTCCCTTGTTGTCCCACCCGCCATGCTGCAGGTAGTATAAATCGAACGCATCCCTGCTCCACGCCCCCCTATGCAGCATGCAGCGGATGGTCTCCTTCAGCTTGACCACGCGGAATATCTCCCAGTCCACCGTCACGTCAAAATGCCTCTCTATCCCACGCTTATCGTCCAGCTTCTGGATCAGCGTCAGGCGGGCCTTCTTCTGTAGGGAGCTCCTCCTCTTCTCCACGATGAGGGCCTGTCCGCATAATGGGCATGTGGCATCCCCTTTATGAGTCATCTTTGCTTTTGCTGATGATGCCGCGAAGCTGCGGCCACAGGCTGTGCATTGGTAGGCATCGTCCGTCTTGTCCCAGATGGCATAATGCAGGGAGCCAGATGCCTGGTCGTCAATCCACTCCAATGCGGCCCTGTCAATGTCGGGGACGCTGTCCATCAGGTCGTTCACCCTCTGGACGCGCCTGTCCTCTTTCCTGTCCCTGCGCTCACGGGAATATTCCCGCTCCAGGGAACCTATCCTCTCGTATACGTCAGCATCTGGCCAGTTGACCTTCAGGGCATCCAGCGCCAGCTCCCTTTCTTTTTGGGACAAAGGGAACCTCTCCTCATCCACGATGGTCCAGCAGTTGCCGCACGCAAAGGCGTTATTCAGGTTCTCCTGCGTCCATAGGCCAGTCATGTCGCAAGAGGCATACTCCCCAGTCTCCAAATCCACGGCATGCCTGTAAATCCATGTCCCATCGTTCCACAGTTCCAGGATCAGGTATCCTCCGGAGAGCTGGGCCGCCACGCGCTTGCCTTTCTTCCAGCCCTTCCCTTCCGGCCGCTTCACTGCGACCTTCTCAATCTGCTTCCTTTTCATCCCCTGCCTCCTTCAGCACGCCGTCCTCCACGGTGTACCAGATGCCCGGCCTGATGTCGTTCCTCCCCACCATGACGAGCCTTGCGTCCACTATCTCTCCGTCCGCCTCCCGGATCAGCCCCAGATGGGCCCCTTCCGCCCCTCTCACCATAGGGCGCTCTCCTCTGGCTATGGCTATCGCGTCCGGGAGCATGGCCTCCGCCCTGTCCGCTGCCACTTCCAGGCATGCCCGTTTTGCCTCCCACCCTGCCCTTTTGGGATGCCCCACCATATAAATCATCGCCTGAGCGGCCATCTCCCGCCTGGTCAGCTCCTGCACCAGGGTCAGCTCCGTGCATGCTATCCTGGTGTTCATGCCGTCCTCGGCTATGTCCCCGCCTGCCTCCGCGAGGAAGAACCGGCTCCTGCCCCCCAGGCCGTAGTACCTGGTACAGTCCAGCACGTACTCGCAGGCATGCAGCCCTGTCCTGCCGCACTTGGAGGCATCCGCCACTGCCGGGACTCCCAGCTGGTAGCGGAATATACCGTTGCCCATATGGCATGTCATGTCGGAGCATGTCGCCTTGAACACCTTCATCAGACCACCACCCTCTTTACGTAATAATCCCTGGCAATCCGCCGCAGCTCGTCCCGCCCCGTCATCCCGATATAGCTTGCCTGCGGAATGCCAGCCTTCTTGGCAATCCCGTCCGGGACGCGCACCCTGTTCCGCGATGCATGCTTGAGCCCTGCTGCCAGGAAGTCCCCAAGATGCCTGTCCTCCCGGAACACGCCCCCGCACATCTCCGGTTCCTCCGCGCACATGGACGAGAGATAGTCCTTCCAGTCCTTCAGCTGGCTCTGCAGCCCAAGCTCGGCCGCCTCCATGTCCAGCTTGCCGACCGCCGCCATCAGCGGCGTGGCCAGCTCCTCCACCTCGTTGGCCAGGTAGTCCTGCACGTCCTCCTTGCCAATCCCGTTCTCCGCAGCCAGGGCGAAAAGGGCCTCCTCGTCCCCTTCTGCCTTCTGGGCGGCTGCTGCCCGGTTGAGCTCCTCCACAGTATCAAATATCCCGAATTTACGAATCATCCTTTTCTCCTTTCCAGTGTTGCACCGGTGCAACCTCCTCAATCCTCTCCGTACCAGGACATCGCTGGATGCCCGACAATCCTGTCACCTACAGGATTCAGCGCCTCCCCGGACACCTCGCCAAAGATGTCCCTGGGTGCATAAAGCCTGGGCAGGTTCGCCTGTATCCAGAAACTGAACTCATGCTTCCCCGCCACAGCCTGGAGCGTGTGGCCAGTGTCCTCCAAGTGCCAGAGGATGTCCCTCCACAGCCCGGAGTCCTTCACCTTAGAGCGCCGCCCGGTCGTCCATCCGTTCTCCCGCCAGGCCTCCGCCCATCTGTTGTTGACGGCAGCGGCCACATATGTGCACTCCGTATATACCTTGACGTCGCAGGCGTACTGGAACCTGGCCAGGCTGTCCCGCAGGCAGTACAGCACCAGCCGGCTCTCCGTGGCCCCGTCCATCTCCACCGCCGCCATCCTCTCATGCACCCTGCCATCCGCCAGTCGCGCCCGCATGATGTACATCCCTTTCCCGATGCCCCTCGCCGACCCCCGCAGGGTGCTCCCTATATAGATTTCCACTGTCATCGTACCGCCCTCTTCCCAGGTTCATCCCGCATGGCGCGCCGGGTTCGCCTCCGCTGGCATGTAGCCAGTGCCGGGCTCCCGCCTGGCTCCATAGAAGCCAATCTCCCCGGGAATCCGGTAGACCACGCATTCGAATCCCAGCCGGTTCTTTATGACGCACTCCTTCATTACCTGCTCCAGCATCCACTCCGGGAACATGCCCTCTATGGCCTCATCATGCTGCCTGCTGCCGAAGACCCGCTCGCGGAGGGGCTCCGGTAGCTCCAGGAACAGGCCTATCACGATGGCGCTGTCATAGATGTACTTCGCCCGGGCCCACTCCTTCCTGCCGCAGGCCTCCACGAACTGGCCAGGCAGCTCCAGGAACTTCTCCGTCAGGTAGCCGTGGCGGCCATCGCCCTTGGCCCTGTGCATATAGCGCATCGCCATCTCATGCTCCATCTGGCGTATCTGCTCCCTGTCCTGGCATCCGCCCCAGGCCAGCATCAGCTCTCCGTCCTGCATGTCAGCGTACAATCTTCCCATTGACATCCTCCTTCCTCATCCGTTATAATGGATGCATCGACATCATTATGTCCTTGGTAGGCTCCCAGCTTTGGTCGGCGCGTGGGGCCTATCTTTTTTTGCCGTCCTCCTTGATGGAAAGATGCGCGCATGCCCCGAATGCTGCCGTCAGGGCTGCCGCCGTTATGTACATCCCGCCCTCCACCGCTCCGGGAGCCGCGAGCATCGCCAGGAACGCTATCGCCCCGAACACGTTGCTTGCATTGAATATCCTATGTGCCAACCTGCTGCCCTCCTCTTGCATCCGGCCCGCCGCTGTACGTTGCCGCCGCTGCGGCATAGCCGCTCTCATATGCATGGCGGAACACCCACTTCTCAAAGGCATCCAGATAGTCCCTGAAGCTGGACTCCATTCTGGCATGACTGCCCATAATCGTATCTCCTGCCTGCGGAAGGTTCGCCAAAAACCTCTCATAGGCATCTTCAAATTCTGCATCGCTTCGGAATGCCCCTTGCTTTCGCATCTCTTTCTTCATTCTGTCCCCTCCTTCCTATGTACCGCCTATAGTTACCTGTCCGCAAGCCTCATGCCCTCCGGATGCCAGCGTTCTCCGCCTTGCAGCGACCAATCCGCCATTTCTCGAATCCGTCTGTATCAAATATGATGGGGCTGTTCGGCTTCGTAGGGTCAATCTTCTGGGCGAACGTCTGCCCTTTCGACCTGTAGGCAGTGAACAGGAACTCCTTCGGAAGCCCCAGCCGATGCAGCTCCTGAAGCCTCATGAATGGTTTAGGATAGACCATATGGCACCTCCTCTCTTTTCTTGATTCAAAAAGCTATTTCTACCACACCGCGCGACAGACATAGGGATTGTCGTCCATCTCCGGGTCGTAATAGTCAACATGGATCCGCTCCCCGGCACGAACGGCTTCAACAATCATCTTCACTTCATCCAGCGTCCGCATCTCTGACCTAGGCGGTGCATCCACCAGGCCCTCCAACGCCCTGCGCAGAGAGGACATCGCGCATTCCATGTAATAGTCTCCATAGTGTGTGTGGAAGTGCAGGTTCTGCTGCACATCTGCGATACCCTTGTCCTGTAGCACATAATGCTTTATAAAACCTTTGACAATGGCATCTTCGTCCAAATCGCCATGTGCCAAGTCAAACAGCCATGTCTCCTTATCTTCCATCCATGCCTCTGCCATGTTCGTCTCCCCTTACCTCTCTTGAAACCTCCCGAAGTTTCCGCTGCTGGACGCCAGTGATGTCCTCCAGCGCGTCCCATATGGCGATGTCTCCCCTCCGTTCCCCTGACTCCAGCTTCTGGTAATACGAATAGCTTATGTACAGCTTGTCCGCCATCTGCTGCTGCGTCAGGCCCGCCCTCTGGCGGGCTTCTTTTAGGTTCTTGCGCATATCACATTCCCCTCCCCTCTATACCGGCATCCGCCCACATGTTCGTCTTGCTATTCCGTCCCCTCTCCTTTATACTGGTGGTACAGGCCACTGCCATGGCCGAGTACGAAGAAAGGAGGGCAGCCTTATGGAACAATCAAACTCCAAAGTTGAACGCATGGCTCATGAACTGGCATACGGCAAATTCCTACACCACCTGACTGTTGATTACAAAGACGTAAAACTTTCTGATGGACAGCTTTATGCTCTGTATCAGCAATGTTGCAATTTAGACGACTTTGTGGAAATCATTAACACTGGTGCCGCTGAAGAGCTGCCGTAATCACTTCCCTGAAGTGCCTGGAGCTATTGTTTTGGGCACTTCGATTTTCATGTACCATTTGTCCCGAGGTGCATCATCCAACTTCAATTCAGCCAAATCTCTTGCCATATCAAACTGCCTTTTTACACCATCCAATATTTCAATCATCTCCCGATAATTGCTTACTTTTTCGCATATAAGTTTTGCAATTTCATACGAAAAGATTGTCTTTGCCTTCTCTTTCTCTGATGCAGTCATGTCAGCAGTAAAATTCTTCATCCGTCCTCATCTCCTTTCTATGCCACGTGTTTGATATGTTGAACTTTTACTCTAAAAAAATATCTGCTACATTACACTTTAAGACCTTTGCAATTTTCAACAAAGTTTCTGTAGTGGTAACCTTAATACTCCCACTTTCCAATCCAGAAATAATAGTTCTGGATACTCGTGATTGTTCCGCCAGTTCCGCTTGAGACATTCTTAATTTATCTCTCTGCTCTTTAATTTTGTACTGCAATTTCTTCTGAAGTACGTTCTTATCCGGCAGTTGGAGCTGATACTCTGC
>CAMTBF010000099.1 GCA_947068385.1 uncultured Lachnospiraceae bacterium | reverse complement strand
CGACATCATCTTCAAACAAAACCATACAACAGAACTGAAGCTCCAGGTTCTGCACAGCATCATGCTCATCGCATATTCCGCCAGAATGATTGGCGATTATGTCGGCACTCATGTGGATTTATATACTGAAAAGGTTACCGGCACTACTACCGCATGCCTTGGCCTCATAAAAGCCGGACAAGGATACATACCAAATACAGTGCTGAAAGAAGATATCCGCAACCTCATTCCCAGCCCACCTGGAAAAATCTTCGCAATTCTCCGAAAGCCAGTCGGCCAGATTCAGTATTCAGAGCTTACCTATCAAAGCCCCAAATGCAAAGTCACCGTAAAAGCCCTTCCTCCCAAGCTGTTATCCAAAATAGACAATCACTTGCTTTCTCAGCTTTCTGCCACACCGCCAGATTACCCCTGACTGTATGCCCAATCCTTTTCCAATGCCATACCCTCATGTGCCGCCCTATCCCCCTCCTCACGCAATGATCTTCCCCATCCACCCCGCCATCTCCTCCGGCGTCATGGCTCCCACGAAGGCTCCCATGTCCGACAGGGTCTGGGCGGCATTCCGGTCATAGTTGGGGTTGGCGTCCATGTCCAGGGCGGTGAGCACCACCAGCTTCGCGCCGCTCTCGATGATCCCCTTGGCGGTGCTGTAGAGCCGCTGGTACCCGCCGCCCTCATACAGATCCGTCACCAGTACCACCATGGTCCGGAAAGGGAAATCAATCAGCCCCTCGCAGTACCCCAGGGCCCCGGCGATATTGGTGCCGCCGCCCAGCTGGACGCTCATCAGCGTCTCCACCGGATCCTCCACATAGCCGCTTAAGTCCACCACATTAGTATCAAATATCACCAGCTTGGTGTCCAGCATGGGAAGCTTGGCGAATATCCCCGCCATGATGGCGCTGTGGATGACGGAATCCAGCATGGATCCGCTTTCGTCCACGCAGATGATCACCCGCCACTGGTTGTATTTTTTCATCCGCGAATTGAAATATACGTTTTTCAGCACAATCTGCTGCCGCTCCCTGTCATAGTTCTTCAGGTTCCTCTGGATGGTCTTCTTCATGTCCAGGTTCCTGGCGGACTTTACCGGGGAGCTGGCGTTGCGGTTAATCTGCCCGAAAAAGGAGACCCTCACCTCCCGCTCCAGCTTCCTCGCGATCTCCTCCGCCACCTTGCGCACGATTTCCCGGGCCAGGGACAGCACCTCCCCTTTCATCATGTGCTTCAGCTCCAGGATGGTCTTCAAAAGCTCCTTGTTGGGCTCCAGCCTGCGCAGCACCTCCGGGTCTGTGAGCAGCTCCGTCATGCCGTACTTCTCCAGGGCGTGGCGCTCTAGAATCTCCACCGTCCGCTTGGGGAACAGCTTCTTCACCTGGTGCAGCCAGTCCGGCACAGTGAGCTGGGAGCCCTCGCTGCCGCCCCTGCGGTCCCCTCGTATCTCCTGCTCCTCGCCGTACTCCCTGGAGTACAGATAGTCCAGCACGTTTTCCATGTCCATAAGCTTCAGGTTCACGGCCCCGGAGGAAAAAGAAATCTGCCCTGACGCATATTTCCCCAGCACCAGCCTCCAGCGGTTCAGAATCTCCTGTTCGTCTGCCATTCCATCCTCCCCCTCACATAAGCATCCAGCTCTTTCCCATAAGCATACCAGTCCGGGTAGACCTCCTGCCGCTCCAGGATGTCCCCCTGGCCCTTTCCGTGGAGCCCTGCGGCCATGGCCGCGATTCTGTCGATCTCCCGGGGCGTGAAATAAGCAAAGGCCATGCGCAGCTTCGGCAAAAGCTCCAGGAATTCCTCCTCCGACACCGCCCCGTAGAACCCGTCCAGCATCCGGAGGAACTGCTCCCCGATGAATACCAGATCCCTGGCCGTGAAGAACAGCCCCCGGAAAAACTGGGCCGTGGAGAACATCTGCTCTCTGGTTCCGCTCAGATACCCCCGACAGACCATCTCTATCTTTTCCGCAGTCTCCCGGCCGCTGCCGTAGAGGATGCCGTGGACGCAGCCATTCAGGCCCGGGTTGATCTCCCCGTCCTGCGTCATCCTTTCCAAGGCAGAATAGTAGTCATCCCTGTCCTGCCCCTCCGCTCCCTGCCGCCCCGTGACCCGGTACAGGAGCTTCACGGCGTTCATGCAGGAATCCAGATCCTCGTCCTTGATTCTGGTCATGGAGGGCAGGAGGACGATCAGCTTCCGGCAGCCGATGGCGATCAGTTCCCCGAATTCCAGCCCGGAGCCGTACAGCGTCTCCAGCTCCTCCATCATCATCAGGCTCTTCAGGGCCTCCGCCATGGAATAGAAATCCGTGTCCGCCAGCATCAGCTGGTGCACCCTGGAAAAGGCCGCCTGCATCTGCCCCTGCAGCCCCATCTCGAAGACCTTGGTCAGCAGCAGGGCGCTCTCCCTGGCCCCCAGCTCCCGCTCCAGCTCCTCCTTCACCAGGCTCACCGCCGCCTCCTCAATGGTAGCGCCGTAGACCGATGCCTCGATCAGGGCGGCGTCCACCTGGGCGTTCCATTTGTACTTCCAGATCTCCCGCATCAGGTTCCTGTCCTTCTTCAGCTGCAGGTTCGGCCCCTTTACCTTCCTGGCAAAGGCAGTGTCCAGGTAGAGCATCCGGTTGAAGAACATGCTCTGCTGCCTGTGCCTGGGATTGGAAAATATGGACAGGGTGGACTCCGACTCCAGGGTGGAGGCTATCTTCAGTCCGAACCGCCTGCACTCTCCCCGGAAGTCGTGGAGGATGGGCGGCACGTCCGCCTGGGGGCACAGCGCGCCCACGGCGTTCCCCGTCATAAGCCTGCGCAAGATCCGCATGGGCGTGTCGGAGGCCAGGTTGTACTCCCCTTTCACAAAGGAGGAGAGCACCGCGTCCAGCAGCTCGTAGGCCCCCGGCTCCCGCTTCCCCCGCAGCTCGGCCAGTCCCTTCGCCATGGCGCAGGCACAGATTTCGTCATAGGTGGACAGATACCCCTCCTTGCGCCTGGTCTCCTTGCCCGATGCCACGATCATGTCCAGCACCGCGTCCCCGTAAGGGGCATCCGATTCCGCTGCCCGCTCCCAGATTTTCTGATAAAATCCGGTAAAGGGCATGCCGCTGGCATAGCCGTTCAGGGCGTCCGCCGCCTCCATGGAATAGGGCATCAGGTACACGCCCTGGTCTTTTTCGGGAACCTTGCCGGTCTTGCCCTCTGCCCGCGCCTCTTCCTCTTCCCCCGCCAGCAGCGCCCGAAGCCCCGGCGTGTGGAAGCCCCCCGTGACCACC
The DNA here is from genome assembly GCA_947068385.1 of uncultured Lachnospiraceae bacterium. Classification (GTDB taxonomy): domain Bacteria; phylum Bacillota; class Clostridia; order Lachnospirales; family Lachnospiraceae; genus Acetatifactor. The sequence continues at coordinate 6,582 of CAMTBF010000099.1, read as the reverse complement.
AGCACCGTGCCCTCTGTCCCTGCCAGCTCCCGGGCGTGCTCCCCGATCCGCTCCGCCATATGCGCCTCCCGGGCCAGGCATCCGTCCTCCTCCATGGATTCCCGGGGCGTGTTCTCCCTGGCCAGCCCGCAGTACACCAGCAGGCTGTCGAACCAGCGTCCACTCTCTTCCCCCATTCCGTTCAGCTCGAAATACTTCTCCCAGAACTCGTCGAAGCTGCGCAGCCCCGTCCGCTCACAGAGCTGCCGCAGATACTCGTTGCGGGACAGCAGGTAGTCGTCGTTGTAATTGCTCTTCTCCTCTTCCTCCCTCCGCAGCCCCTTCCCCTCCCGGGAGGCCGCCAGGATGTCGCCGTAAGGCAGGTCGATGAAAGCCGTCCGGATCCCCAGCCGTTTTCCCGCACGCAGCGCCGCCAGCTCCGGCGAATAGTCCAGAAAGGGATAATAGCATTTATAGCGCTCCTTGTCCTCCGAGATCCGCCCCGACTGGTCATGGTAGGAATAATAGATGGCAAAGGGCGCCCTGGTCTGGTCATCCACCATCACCGGAATCAGGGAATCCGCATTGTCCGGCCCCTCCACCAGGATCACATTCGGACGAATCTCCTCGATCGTCCGGCTCACATGGTGCGCGCAGGCGGGACTGTGGTGCCGGACCGGAAGCAGGATTATCTCAGCCATTTCCTTGCTTCGTAATATTCTTTCCATAATCCGCCCTCTTTGCTGCTCTTGTCCCGAATCACCGTGTTGAAATATCCCTTCACCTTCTCCAGGTCGTCCTTATTCTCCTTGGAAATCGCTCCCACCAGGTTCTGCACCAGGCTGTCCATGGCGATCCTCCCGTCCCCGTAGTAATAGCCCGTAATCATGGCCTGGTAGTACACCGACACCGCCTCCGCCGTGCTCATCACCGCCGAGGGCTTGTCGATCCTGTGGCCGTAGGAGGAGACCCCCTCCCGCAGCTCGTGGTAGGTGGAGGCCAGGATCTCCGCCACGTCCTCGTCCACCTCCATGGCCATGTGGCTCTCCGCCGCCAGCTTCTCCACCTCGCTTATGATAATCCGCTTCTCCATGGCGGCTTCTCTTACGGGCATCACCGTCTCGAAATTGAACCTCCGCTTCAAGGCGCTGCTCATCTCGTTCACGCCCTTGTCCCTGGTGTTGGCCGTGCCGATCACGTTGAAGCCCGGCTTGGCGAAGAGGAACCCCTCGTCCCCCAGCTCCGGGACGTTCAGCACCTTGTCGGAAAGCACGCTGATCAGGCTGTCCTGGATCTCCGCGGGCGTCCTGGTGATCTCCTCGAACCGGGTCAGTATCCCCTTCTCCATCCCCACATACAAGGGCGCGGGCACAAGGGCCTCGCGGCTTGGCCCCTTGGCCAGCAGGAGCGCGTAATTCCAGGAATATTTTATCATGTCCTCGGTGGTCCCCGCCGTGCCCTGGATGGTGTTGGTGCTGACCCCGCTGATGGCGGCGGAGAGCAGCTCCGAGAGCATGGTCTTGGCCGTCCCCGGCTCCCCTACCAGCATCAGCCCCCGGTTGCCCGCCAGGGTCACGATGCAGCGCTCCACCAGGGCGTCGTTGCCGAAATATTTCTTTTCTATGGTATATTCTTTTCCGTCATGCCGTATAGGCTTGGGGCTCCCCAGGATGAAGGTCCGCACCGCCCTGGGGGACATCTGCCAGTTCTCCGGCCGGACGCCCGTATCGTTTGCCCTCAGTGCCTCCAGCTCCTCCCGGTATCGTATTTCCACCGGTGGCTTTATGTATTGTTCCATGTCTCTGCCTCCTGTTCTGCCATTTTTCCCCATCGTGCCGGACGCCTTCCCCTGCCGTCCGGCGGGGCGCTTATGATATAGGCTCCGTATGCGAATCCTGCAGGCATAACCCCGTCTGGTTCACATTGTCCCTGACCGCGAACCCGTTGCAGCCGGTCAGGTAGACCTTGCCCCCCGCCTCCGGGAAAATGTTGCCCTCCACACGGAAATCCTTTGTTCCCACAGCCCTAATTTCCACGGCCCGCCCTGTAAACCTGTTCCCCGTCACGGTGATGCCGGAATGGACTGTCCTCTCCGGATCCGCCGAGAGGACCTGAGGGTTGGAATGGATCTGCGGGGCCTCCCCGTCCTCGAACAGATTGTCTATTATGGTCATATCGCGGATGATACCCGACTCGAACCAGCCTCTGGCGTCATCCTCCAGGAGGATTGCGGCCATGCCGTGCCTGCGGAAGACATTCTTCTCGATGACCACCTTCCGCCGGGTGGTGCAAAGTATCCCCCGGGTGGGCACATATTCCGACAGGTTGCCCCGGACGGTCACATTCGGCGTCCATGTGATATTTTCCACCGCGTCGCAGCCTGCCCTGATTCCCTCCGGCAATGCTTCTTCCAACATCAGCTCGATATCCGTATCATCCCTTCTGATAAAACCCTTTACCACGTTCCTGTGGTAGGGCACCAGGCTCTCCCCGTCTATCAGCTCGATCTCATCTCCTGCCCCAAAGGCCTGGAACCCCCAGGTCTCCGGATGCATGAACCGCACCGTCAATCTCTGCCCCTCCCTGTCCGCCTCCAGAATCCGTAGATGGGTTCCGTGGATGTTTACGGTATCGTCATGGGCCCCGCTGAAGTGGCTGTCCGTGATGACAATCTCGCCCCTGCAGCCCGACATCTGCACGAAATCCGCAAAGCTGGCGCAGGTCCTCCCCGTCTCCGGGCGTGGGGCGCATTCCAGCCGGCGCAGCGTCAGGTTTTCCGAGTACTGCCCTACGATTCCCAGCCCGTGCATATAATGGAATCCGCAGCCCTCGAATGTGACGTTCCTGCTTCTGTGGACGAAGACTCCCACCTGACTCCTGATTCCGTCCCGCACCTGGTAGGTACAGCCCTCCCTGTAGCGGCTCCCCTCCGGGAATTCCAGCTGCAGCACATTTTCCCCCAGGTCTGTGATGCCGCTTCCGTAGCCATACCATGGGACGCGCCGAAGCGTCCCCCTGTCCGGATCCAGCTCCTGCAGCAGGCAGGCGGCATTCTCCCAGTACCGCGCCTCCCCGTCGGCCAGCGTCCTCTCGCCCTGCCACAGGATCGAATCCGGCCTTCCGTCCCCGTCCGTATCCTGCAATCGGTAGAGCGAATCTTTGTGCACTTTTATCTGTATATATGTATCTGTTTTCCTGATGACCGTAAATTCGGATACGGTGGGCCGGGCGTAGTCCAGATTGAAATCGCGGAACAGGATGTCCTCGCAGCCATCCAACAGGATGGGCGTCATCACCCCATGCACCAGGAGCAGGGCGCCGCAGCCCTCTATGACCACATTTTTCATGTCCTGCATCAGGATGGCGCTCCATCTCTCCCCATCCGGGTTCTCCGGTTTCCTGGCCGTGTTGGTGATGTAATATCCCCTGGTATGGTATGCGCCCTCCGGCCACACCTCGTATACCTTCCCCGCCTGGAACCGGATTTCCACGGATCCCTCTTCCTTCCTCGCCTCCTCGATTGCCGCCCGGATCTGCGAAGCCGCGTCCTTTCCCTGACCTGGGTACGCCACTGTGACGATCTTTGTCGAATGCTCTCCTGCCCTCTTCTCATGCATCATACGGAATACTCCTTCCTGTGCCGTCAACCATGCATCCATTTTTAAGCTAATAGTACCACATCGGCCAAAATAAAGCTATATCTATTTCGAATTCAGCAATGGCCTACTGAAATAACGCTCAAATCTCCATCCTTTCTGCGTAAAATAATTGTGCAGAATGCCGGAAAGATTTTTGTTGACAATCTCTGGCAATGAAACTAAAATACATCTAAGAAAATACCAAAGCCATTCGGGTGGGTTCAGCCCCACCGTCCATTACGCGTAAAGGAGCGCGGCAGCAGAGAAGGAATTTATCATCGCATATTGGGTCAAATTTTGTTTTGTCGTCCAATGTAGATAAAATCTTCAAACAGCACATTGCCACCATCCCTTGCGCGGGAGGACTCGAATGCAGCTTTGGCTTTTTTTATGAAAAATTTTATGTCTGGCGGTGCGTGCATATGATGAAGACAGGTTTGAGGAAATTGGGGACACAGACTAGCTCAGAGGCTAGGGATTACACCTTGTACAGAATGCTATATCCAATCGTGCTGGAGTTGATTTTCGCCTACATCTGCAGCAGCATCAACCAGATGATCATCAACAGCTTCTCCAGCCAGGCAATCGCCGCCACCACGGCGGTGGGGACTTTCTCATCGCTGATGCTGACTACCTTTGCCATCTTCTATGCCGGACAGAGCATCCTCCTGGCGCCCTGCTGGGGTAGGAAGGAGTATGCGGAGGGCCGCCAGATCCTGACGGTGGGGCTGATCGACAATATCCTGTTGGGGCTGGGGCTGGCCGTCATCTGGTTCTGCGCGGGAGGCTTCATCATGAGGCTGATTCATGTCCCCGCCGACCTCTGGGACATGTCCGGGGACTATCTGTCCGTGGCGCTGGGCCTGTCGGTCTTCCAGGGTGTCACCGCTACCTTTGCCACCGCTTTCCGGGCGATCGGCAAGATGAAGACCGCCATGGCAGGGAGCTGTCTCATCAACGGCAGCTGGATTGTGTGGGAAGCCCTGACTCTATGGCTGATCCCCGCAGACTGGCAGGACATCCGCCACTATGCCCTTGCCGCCATCCTGGCCCATATCCTGGGATGTGCATTTTACATCCACCAGGCCTCCAGGGACGAGAACATCCGCCTGAAGCTCCTCCACTCCAACTGGCGCGCCTCCTTTGGGGCCACCACCAGGCGTATTGCCCACCTGGGCGTATTCAGCGGGATGGAAAGCGTCATCTACGTGTTATCCCAGACCATAGTGGTCTCCATGATCGGGACACTGGGCACGCAGTCGCTTCTGGTAAAGGGCTATACCGCGAATCTGATCAATTATATCATCCTGCCGGCCTCCGCCATTCCTATCGCCGCCTCTACCCTGATCGGGCTGAGCCTGGGGAAGCGGGACGAGGGGCAGATGCTCCGGTATTTCCGCCAGAGCTTCCGCCTGGTCTGCGCCGCCACGGTGCTGCTGGAAATCGCGGCCCTTCTCTTCGGACGGCAGTTCTTTGGCATGTATACAAGCGACCCGCAGCTATTGGACGCGTGCATGGTAATCCTGAAAATCGAGATTGCCATGGAGCTGTTTCGGAGCATCGCCGCCCTGCTGGTAGCCTGCCTGAAGGCCATCGGGGATGTACGGATGCCGTTCTTCATGGTCATCCTGGGCTCCCTGATCAATATCGGGGTCTCATGGCTCTTCGGCATAAAGGCGGGCTTCGGACTCCCCGGCATATGGATCGGCTACGGGGCGGATCTGGCCTTCCGCGGCATATGGGGGCTCCTGTTATGGAGGAAACATACCAAACGCCACAGCTATCCTGTGTGGAAATAATAGAAAAAACGAATGGAGCATAGCGATATGACGACAATGAATCCGGAATTCATCGAAAAAATCTACGCCGGGTGGCTGGCAAAGGTCATCGGCGTGCGCCTGGGCGCTCCCATAGAGGGCTGGACTTATGAAAGAATCCAGGCCGAGCTGGGAGAGCTGGCAGGATATCCGAAGGAGTACAGACAGTTCGCGGCGGACGACGACACCAACGGCCCCCTGTTCTTCCTGCGGGCCCTGGGGGACAGCGAGGAGGGCTACGATATTTCCGCCCAGGACGTGGGCAACGCCCTGCTGAACTACGCCAGCTACGAATCCGGCTTCTTCTGGTGGGGCGGCTACGGCGTCTCCACGGAGCACACTGCCTATCTCAACCTCCGGGCCGGTGTGGAGGCGCCCCTGTCCGGCAGCATCGAAAAGAACGGCAGCACCGTGGCCGAGCAGATTGGCGGGCAGATCTTCATCGATACCTGGGGCCTGGTGGCCCCGGGCAATCCCGACCTTGCCGCCAGATATGCCGAGAAGGCTGCCAGCGTCACCCACGGGGGCAACGGCGTCTACGGAGGCATCTTTGTGGCCAGCTGCATCAGTTACGCTTTTATAGAAACCGATATTCGGAAAATCATAGAAAAAGGCCTGTCCTACATCCCCGCGGACAGCGAATACACGAAAGTAGTCCGCAGCGTCATGGCCTTCCATGAGGCAAATCCGGCGGACTGGCGGAAAGGCTACGGTTACGTCAGGGACAATTTCGGCTACGACAGATACCCGGGGGCCTGCCACATCATCCCCAACATCGGCGTGATGATCGTCTCCCTGCTCTACGGGGAGGGGGATTTCGCAAGGACGCTGGACATCTGCAACATGTGCGGCTGGGACACGGACTGCAATGTGGGCAACGTGGCCACCATCATGGGCGTTCGCTGCGGGTTGGAGGGCATCCCCGAGACTCTGCGCAGGCCCATTAATGATATCCTGATCTGCTCCAGCGTCATCGGCTCCCTGAACATCATGGACATTCCCCAGGGCGCTGATTATATCGCCAGGCTGGCCGCCGCGGTGGCCGGGTGGGAGCTGCCGGAGCCCTGGCGGGAAATCCTGGGCAGAAAGCAGGCCGGATGCCATTTCGAGTATCCCGGTTCCACTTTCGGGCTGCGGATCAGGGCCAT